>DASPZT010000289.1:0-25953 GCA_035636135.1 Candidatus Limnocylindria bacterium
GGCCACTTCAAGAAGGCCGGGGTAGCGGCCCGCCGGCACCTGCGGGAAATCCGGGTCCCGGGCGATTCGGACCTGGCCGTGGGGCAGGAGCTGAAAGTGGACATCTTCAAGGCCGGGGATCGGGTGGATGTGACCGGCACCTCCCGGGGGAAGGGCTTCAGCGGCCAGCACAAGCGGCATCACTTCGGCCGCGGCCCGGTGACCCACGGCTCGCACAACATCAAGCAGCCCGGCTCCATCGGCTCGTCCTCCACGCCCTCCCGGGTCTACAAGGGCATGCGCATGGCCGGCCAGATGGGGAACGCCACCGCCACCAGCACCTTCCTCACCGTGGTCCGGGTGGATCCGGACCGTAACCTGTTGCTCGTCCGGGGCGCCGTCCCCGGCCATCCCAACAGCCTCCTCCTGGTCCGCGACGCCCGGCAACGAGGCAAGCCGAAGAAATGAGCCAGGCCAGGGTCTTCGACGGCGCCGGCAAGGAGACGGGGACGGTGGAGCTCTCCGACGAGATCTTCAACGCGCCGGTCCATGAGGCCGCCATGCACCAGGCGTTGCTGCGCCAGCTGGCCAATGCCCGTCAGGGCACCCACCAGACCAAGACTCGGGGCGAGGTCAGCGGGGGCGGCAAGAAGCCCTGGAAGCAGAAGGGGACCGGGCGCGCCCGCCAGGGCAGCACGCGGGCCCCGCAATGGCGCCATGGCGGAACCGTGTTCGGGCCGCATCCCCGCGGCTACGAGCAGAAGATGCCGCGCAAGCAGCGGCGGCTGGCGCTGCGGGCGGCGCTGGCGTTGAAGTCGCAGGGCGAGCAGCTCCGCGTGCTGGACGGCCTGGCCCTGGAGGCACCGCGCACCGGCCAGATGGCCGACCTGTTCGTGGAGCTGGGATCGGGAGCCAAGACGCTCTTTGTCCTCCCCGCCCACGACCAGGTGGTGGAGAAGTCGACGCGCAACCTGCCCTGGGTGCGGACCATCCTGGCCCAGAATCTCAACGTCTTCGACGTGCTGGAAGCCGACATGGTGGTCCTCACCCGTGAGGCGCTGACCCAGGTGGAGGCGCAGCTGGCATGAAAACGCCGGGGCAAGTCATCCAGCGGCCGCTCGTCAGTGAGAAGAGCTACGGCGCCATGACCGGCGGCAAATACGTGTTCCGGGTGCGGCGCGACGCCAACAAGCAGGACATCGCCCAGGCCGTGGCCGAGGCGTTCAAAGTCGACGTGGTCAGCGTCAACACCATGCACATGCGGGGCAAGGAACGCCGGCGCGGCAAGCTCAGCGGATTCCAACCGGACTGGAAGAAAGCCGTCGTCACACTGAAAGAGGGCCAGAAGATCGAGAACCTCTTCCAGGGAGTCTAGGAACCCCCATGCCCATCAAGAAGTACAAGCCCACCACCCCCGGCCGGCGGTTCATGTCCGTGAGCGGTTTTGACGAGGTCACCAAGAAGCGGCCGGAGAAGGCGCTGCTCCGCTCCTTGAAGACCGATGCCGGGCGCAACGCCCAGGGCAAGATCACGGTCCGCCATCAGGGCGGTGGTCACCGCAAGCTGTACCGGCTGATCGATTTCCGGCGTGACAAGCGCGGGATCCCGTCGACGGTGGCAGCGGTCGAGTATGACCCGAACCGGAGTGCCCGGATCGCGCTGCTCACCTATGCCGACGGCGAGAAGCGGTACATCCTGGCTCCCGTCGGCCTGTCCGTGGGGGACAAGGTGCTGGCAGGTCCGGAGGCGGACATCCGCCCTGGCAACGCCCTGCCGCTGGCTAGCATCCCGGTGGGCACCACCGTGCACGCGGTCGAGGTGCACCCCGGCCGCGGCGCCCAACTCGTCCGGTCGGCGGGCATGTCGGCGCAGCTCCTGGCCAAGGAAGGGCCCTACGCCCAGCTGCGCATGCCGTCGGGTGAGGTGCGGAAGATCGCGGTCGGCTGCTATGCCGTCATCGGCCAGGTCGGCAACGTCGAGCACGAGAACGAGAACGTGGGCAAGGCCGGCAAGAGCCGCTGGCGCGGCAAGCGGCCCTCTGTCCGCGGCATGGCGATGAACCCCTTTGACCATCCCCACGGCGGTGGGGAAGGACGCTCCGGCGCGGGCGGGCATCCGCAGACGCCCTGGGGCAAGCCCACCCTCGGCTACCGAACCCGCCGCAACAAGAAGACGGCCGTCATGATCGTGCGCCGCCGGCCCAAGAATCCGGGGAGGAAGAAGTAGTGAGCCGGTCCACCAAGAAGGGCCCCTACGTCGAGCCCTCGCTGATGAAGAAGATCGCGGTCATGAACCAGGCCAAGGACAAGAAAGTGGTCAAGACCTGGTCTCGGGATTCCAGCGTGTTCCCCGAGATGGTGGGGCACACCATCGCCATTCATGACGGGAAGAAGCACGTGCCCATCTTCATCACCGAGAACATGGTCGGCCACCTGCTGGGCGAATTCGCTCCCACCCGGCGCTTTAGGGCGCACGGGCATCACACCGAGAAGTCGGCGGCCCTGAAGTAATGGAAGTCCAAGCCCAGGCCAAATGGGTCCGGACGGCGCCTCGGAAGGTGAAGCTGGTGGCTGACGCCCTGCGCGGCATGCCCGTGGCTGAGGCGCTCATCTATTGCAAGTTCATCCCCAAGGCGTCGGCGCGCGATGTGGCCAAGGTCATCCGGTCGGCGCAAGCCAACGCCGAGCACAATTTCAACCTGGCCAAAGACGACCTGGTCGTGAAAGACATCCGGGTTGAGGAAGGGCCCACCCTGAAGCGCGCCCGGCCGAGGGCGATGGGACGCTACTTCAGCATCTTCAAGCGGACCAGCCACATCACGGCCGTGGTGGAGGATCGCCCGGGCGCCGTCCGCCGGCGGCCGGTGGCCCCGCCTCGCGCGGCCCGCCCCGCGCCGGCGCCCGCCGCCCCACCCGCGGCACCGGCAGCCGACGCGCCGCCATCCGGTCGCGGGCGCGCCCCCAAGCAGGCGTCCGCGGCGAAGGCGGAGCGGGAGACCAAGACCGACACGACGGAGAAACCATCCGCCACCCGGGCGGCCAAGAAAGCAGATTCAGATCAGCCCAAGAAGGGGAAGAAAAAGTAGAGCATGGGTCACAAAGTTCATCCCAACGGATTTCGCCTGGGCGTCTACCGCAACTGGGAGTCGAAGTGGTTCGCCACCGACAAGGAGTTCTCCGCCCTGTTGCTGGAAGACGTCAAGCTGCGAAAGATGCTCTTCGCCCGCCTGAAGAACGCGGGCGTCGCGCGGATCGAGACCGAGCGCTCGTCCAGTGCGCTCACCATCACGCTGCACACCGCCAAGCCGGGCATCGTCATTGGCAAGGGGGGGACCAGCGTCGATCAGCTGCGCGATGAGCTGGAGAAGATGACCAAGAAGCGGGTCCGGGTGACCATCCAGGAAATCAAGAAACCCGAGCTCAGCGCCCAGCTGGTCGCCGAGAGCGTGGCCGCCCAGCTGGAGAAGCGCATCGCCTTCCGCCGGGCCGTCAAGCAGTCGTTGATGAAGACCATGCGCGCCGGTGCCCAGGGGGTCAAGATTCGAGTCAAAGGCCGGCTGGGCGGCTCCGAGATGGCGCGCATCGAGTGGAACCGCGAGGGCCGCGTTCCACTACACACGCTGCGGGCCGACATCGACTTCGGCCAGACCGAAGCCAAGACCACATTCGGCCGGATCGGCGTCTCGGCCTGGGTCTACACCGGCGATTTCCCGACGGAGCGCCCGAAGAGGGTGGCGGAGGAGCCCACCGACGGTGAGGTGCCGGTCGCCGCGGCGCTGGCCGAGACGCCGCTGGTGGCCGAAGCCCTCGGGCTGCCGGTGGCCGTCCCTGCGGAGCCGGTCCCGGTCGGCGTGGCCGAGCCAGAACCCGAGCCCGTCGCCAGCGTTCCGGCCGCGGTGGAAGCACCGGCCGCCCGTCCGACCAGGCGCCGGACGGCCGCCACAGCGACCGCTCCGAGCGAGGCCCCGGCCAAGCCCAAGCGCGCCCCGCGCGCCGTCAAAGCGACGACCGAGGAGGCCGCACCCAAGCCCAAACGCACGACTCGAACCACCAGTGCCGAAGTCAAGCCCGCCACCCGGCGGACCGCCAAGAAGAAGGAATAGGACGACATGTTGCTGCCTGCTCGAACCAAGTTCCGCAAAGTCCACCGTGGCCGGCGCACCGGGGTCGCCACCCAGGGCAACGACCTGGCGTTCGGCGAATTCGGTCTGGTTGCCACGGAGGCCGCCTGGATGAGCAACCGGCAGATCGAGTCGGCCCGGCGGGTCATGACCCGGTATATCCGCCGTGGCGGCCAGGTCTTCATCCGCATCTTCCCGGACAAGGTGTACACCAAGAAGCCGGCCGAGACCCGGATGGGGAGCGGCAAGGGTGCTCCCGAGGGTTGGGTGGCCGTGATCAAGCCCGGGCGGGTGCTGTTTGAGATGGGCGGGGTGACGCCCGAGATCGCCAAGCGCGCCTTCCAGCTGGCCGCCCACAAGCTGCCGATCCACACCCGCACGCTGGGGATCAGGTCGGGCGTGAAAGCGGCGGCCGACGTGAAGATCAAGGGCGTGGCCGGTGAGGCCACCGCCGAGGGAACCGGGCTGCCCGGGGCGGCGGTCCCGGTTGCCGGTGCCGTCGCGGCTGTGGCCGTTCCACCGGCGCGTGGGCCGAAGGCGGCCCCGGGGGCAGCGCCTTCCGCCAAGGCGGCTCCCGCCGCCAAAGCCGCGCCTGGCGCGGCGCCCTCCGCCAAGGGGGCTCCGGCGGCCAAGGCTGCGGCCGCCCCGCCGGCCAAGCCGGCCAAGGGCAAGAAATGAAAACCAAAGACCTGCACGCCATGTCCCTGCCGGACCTCGAGAAGCAGCTCAAGTCTTCGCGCCAGGAACTCTTCAACCTGCGGTTCCAGATGGCCACCGGCCAGCTTGAGAACCACCGGCAGATCCGGCACGTGCGCCGAACGCTGGCCCAGATCCTGACGGAGATGATCGAGAAGCAGTTCCAGGCCGCCAGTCAGCCGGTGGCGCCGGAACCCGCGCCGGAGCCCGGGGCTGCCGCCAAGCCCGCCCGCCGCCGGAAGAAGGAGGAGGGCGCGTGACCGAACGCGGCATGCGGAAGACGCGGGTGGGCACGGTCATCTCCGACCGGATGGACAAGACCATCGTGGTCCGGGTGCAGACCTTGAAGGAGCACCCGCGCTACAAGAAGACCGTCCGCCAGTCCTCCCGGTTCAAGGTGCACGACGAGCAGAACCAGTGCACGGTGGGCGATCGGGTGCGGATCGTGGAGACCCGCCCGCTGTCTCACGACAAGCGGTGGCGGCTTTTGGAAATCGTGGAGAAGGTCAAATAATCCAGCAGGAAACGCGACTCAAAGTGGCGGACAACACCGGCGCCCGCGAGGTGCTGTGTATCCGCGTCATGGGCGGCCACTACCGCAAGTACGCGGCCGTGGGGGACGTGATCACGGCCGCCGTCACCGTGGCCACCCCGGGCGGCCAGGTGAAGAAGAGCGAGGTGGTGAAGGCCGTGGTCGTCCGCACCGCGCACGACGTGCGCCGCGCGGACGGCTCCAGCATTCGCTTCGATGAGAACGCGGCGGTGATCCTGGGCCCCCAGAACAATCCGCGGGGGACGCGCATTTTCGGGCCAGTGGCCCGCGAGTTGCGCGACCGGAATTTCATGAAGATCGTCTCGCTCGCTCCGGAGGTGCTATGAAGGGCGACGGCATACTTGACGCCAAGTACGCCTTCTCAGGCAACGCACGCCCCCGTGGGCCACGTTGGCGCCTGACGGCTCTCGCCGAGCCGGTGGAGATTGCAGGCGGCGTTGACATCGCGGTTCGCCTGGTAGCCGCAGGCACACCGATGCCAGCGTTCTCCAAGCGGCTTGGAGACCAGCGTTCCGCAAGCCGAGCACCACTGGGACGTGTTCCGAGCATCAAGGGCAATCACCGACCGACCAGCTTCTTCCGCTTTGTCAGTCAGGACCGTCAGGAACCCGCCCCAGGCTTGATCATGGATATCTCGGGCCAGGCGGCTTCGCGCCAAGCCCTTGAGGTTCAGGGCTTCCACATAGATGACGTCGAACCGCTGTGCCAGATCCTTGGCCAGCTTGAACGCATGATCCCGGCGCACGTTGCGCACCCGCTCATGCAGACGTGCCACCAGCAGACCGGCCCGACCCCGACGGTGCGAGCCACGTACCCGGCGCGAGACCCGGCGCTGCGCCACTCGCAGGCGCCGCTGGGCCGCCCGCAAGGCACGCGGGCCCGCCAACAGTTCGCCGGTGGAGAGAGCTGCGAAGGTACTGATCCCGAGGTCCAGGCCGGCTCGCAGGCCGGTAGGCGGAAGCGCCGCCGGTTTAGGTCGCTCCAGGGCAAAGCCCACGTACCAGTGGCGCGCGTGGCGACGTACGGTGACGGTACGCAGGTCCCCGCCGCTCGGCAGTCGCCGATGCCAACGGACCTTGAGGTGCCCGATGCCGGGCACGCCCAGGCGGTCAACGCGGAGCACCCAGGTATCCCAGGTCAGGCTGTCGTAGCGGTGCCGCGAACGGAATCGGGGATACCCCGGCTTCTCTCCGCGTTTGAGGCGGCGAAAGAAGGCGGCAAAGCCCCGATCCAAACGCCGCAGCGGCTCGCGCATGGCAAAGCAACTCATCCCAGGCGGCCCCAGTCCGACGGCCCGCAGATCGGTCAAATCGCGAAATTGTTCGAACAGGGTGAGCGAGCGATGTCTTTGGCGCCAGACGGCCCGCCGCTGCTCCAGGCCGGCATTGTACAGCTCGCAGGCGAAGGCCAGCTGGGCCTTCAGGGCGGCCTCCTGCCTGACGGTCGGATAGAGACGATAGCGGTACGTGCGCCGGAGGACAAGAGGTTTGTCTTGCACAAGCCCGATCATGGAGATGGTCTGTGACAACTGTGTGTCAAAGCTGGGGCTCAAGGATGTGATTGCTCTATGAAGCGGCATCTTGACATCCACAAGGACGACACCGTCCAGGTCATGGTCGGCAAGGACCGCGGGAAGCGTGGCGTGGTCCTGCGCACCGTCCCCGCCACCGGCAAGATCGTGGTGAAGGGTCTCAACATGGCCAAACGCCACCAGCGGGCCCTCACCCAGAAGGGGGCCACCAAGGTGATGCAGGGTGGCATCGTCGACTTCGAAGCTCCCCTCAACTACTCGAACGTCATGCTCGTGTGCAACAAGTGCGACAAGCCGACCCGCATCCGCAAGACCACGCTGCCCACCGGGCAGCAGGCGATCGTCTGCGTGAAGTGTGGGGAAATCTACGAGCGAGTCAAGGAGAAGGTATGAGCGCGGCCGCCCCGGGTTCTGTCCAGCTCCGCCTCCGCGACCACTACACCCAGAAGGTGGCGCCCGCCCTGATGCAGCGGTTCGCCTACAGCAACGTGATGCAGGTGCCCCGCCTGGTCAAGGTAGTGGTCAACATCGGTATCGGGGAGGCGCTGACGAATCCGAAAGCCCTGGACGCGGCGATGGCCGATCTGAAGATGGTCTCCGGCCAGCAGCCGATCGCCATCCGGTCGCGCAAAGCCATCGCCAATTTCAAGCTGCGGGCCGGCGTGGTAATCGGGCTCAAAGTGACCTTACGTGGGGCCCGGATGTACCAGTTCGCCGACAAGCTGGTGTCGGTGGCCCTGCCCCGCATCCGCGACTTCCGCGGGGTCTCGCCCACCGGCTTCGACGGCCGCGGCAATTTCACGCTGGGGCTGCGCGAGCAGCTGGTGTTCCCGGAAATCGACTACGACAAGATCGACAAAGTGCGTGGGATGGAAGTCACGTTCGTCACCACGGCGCGGACCGACGACGAGGCCCGCGTCCTGCTGACCGAACTGGGATTCCCATTCCGAAAGTGAGGGAAGAAAAGGACGCATGGCGAAGAAGTCAGTTATAGCCCGGAGCCTCCGCAAGCCCAAGCACGCGGTGCAGGCCCACAGCCGGTGCAAGAACTGTGGCCGGCCGCGGGCCTACATTCGCAAGTTCGGAATCTGCCGGATCTGCTTCCGGACACTGGCGTCGAGGGGTCAGGTCCCGGGCGTCAAGAAAGCTTCGTGGTGAGGGAAGGATGAGCACCGATACTATCGCCGACATGTTGACCCGCATCCGCAACGCCAACGCCTCGGCCCACGCGCGCGTCTCGTTGCCGGCGTCCAAGCTGGCGGTGGAGATTGCCCGCGTCTTGAAAGAGGAGGGCTACATCGGCGACTACGTGGCGGCCGCCACCGAGGGGACGCCAAAGCTGGAGATCGTCTTCAAGCCCAAGAACCCGCGGGGGAAGGCCCTGGCCGGCGTGCGCCGGATCAGCAAGCCCGGCCTGCGGATCTACGCCCGCAAGACCGAAATCCCCAGAGTCCTGGGTGGGCTGGGGATGTGTATCCTGTCCACCTCGCACGGCGTCATGTCCGGTCAGCAAGCATCGAAGGCGGGCCTCGGCGGCGAGGTCCTGTGTTTCGTGTGGTGAGATGAGTCGAATTGGCAAGCTTCCCGTCAAGATCCCCAGTGGCGTGACCGTGAACATCCGCGACCAGACCCTGGTGGTGACGGGCTCGAAGGGCGAGCTGACCCGTACGGTCCATCCCGATATGCGGGTGGCCGTCGAGCAGGATACGGTGGTGGTCAGCCGGCCGACCGAATCCAAGCTGCACCGCTCGCTGCACGGCCTGACCCGCACCCTGGTGGCCAACATGATCGACGGGGTGAGCAAGGGCTACGAAAAGCAGCTGGAGCTGGTCGGTGTCGGCTACCGAGCGGCCAAGCAGGGCGAGGACCTGGTCCTGACGGTGGGGTTCTCCCACCCGGTCCGGTACGCCGTGCCGGCGGGGATCACCATCGAGGTCCCCGAGCCCACCAAGGTCACCGTGCGGGGCACCAACAAAGAGGTCGTTGGGCAGGTCACGGCGGAGATCCGGAAGGTCCGGCCGCCCGAACCCTACAAGGGGAAGGGCATCCTGTACCGCGGCGAGCGGATCCGCCGGAAGGCGGGCAAGACGGGCAAGACCGCCGGCGCGGTGGCCAAGTAGGAGCCTGGATGTACAAGACCTTTGATCGCGCCGCCGGCCGCCAGAAGCGCCACGTGCGGGTGCGCACCCAGATCGCGGGGACGCCCGGCCGGCCGCGGCTGGCCATCTTCCGCAGCCTGCACCACATCTACGCCCAGGTGATCGACGACGCCGCCGGCCGCACCCTAGCGGCCGCCTCGACCACCGACGCCGACCTGCGCAAGAGTGTGAAGTCGAGCTCCAGTGCCGCCGCCGCGACCGCCGTGGGCAAGGCGATCGCCGCGAAGGCCAAGGAGCGGGGCATCGACACCGTGGTCTTCGACCGCGGCGGCTTTCCCTATCACGGTCGCATCAAGGCAGTGGCCGAGGCCGCCCGGGAAGCCGGGCTGAAGTTCTAGGAAGAGAGGCGGGATGGCATACCAATCGGGACGTGAACGGTCGGAATTCGCGGAGAAGGTGGTCCACCTGAACCGGGTGGCCAAGGTGGTCAAGGGCGGCCGCCGGTTCTCCTTCAGCGCCCTGGTGGTGGTCGGCGACCAGAACGGCCGCGTGGGGGCGGGGCTGGGCAAGGCCGGCGAGGTGCCCGAAGCCATCCGCAAAGCGGTCGAAGCGGCCAAGAAGAAGTTGATCACAGTGCCGATGGTGGGCACCACCATCCCCCACGAGATCCGGCTCAAGAAAGGGGCGGCCAAGGTGCTGCTGAAGCCGGCCGCGCCGGGGACCGGCATCCGGTCTGGGGGCGCCATGCGCGCCGTGATCGAGCTGTCCGGCATCAAGGACCTGATTACCAAGTCTCTGGGGACGAACAACCCGGTCAACACCGTGCGGGCCACCATCGCCGCGCTGGAGCACCTCCAGACGGTGGAAGGGATCGCCCAGATCCGGGGCGTGTCGGTCGACGAGCTGACCCGTCGGACTCAGCGCGGACGGCGGCCGGCCAAGCCTCAGCCCGAGCCGGAGCCGAATGGCGAAATCGCCGCGGTGCCCGCCGAGGAGGGGGCATGAGCACCCTCAAGATCACCTACGTGCGCAGCGCCATCGGCCACCGGCACGACCAGCGGGAAACGGTGCAGGCGTTGGGCCTGCGCCGCCTGCACCAGACCGTGGAACGGCCGGATAGCCCGCAGCTGCGAGGCATGATCAAGAAGGTGGAGCACCTGCTTCGGGTGGAGGAGGTCTGAGCCAGCGATGAAGATGCACGAACTCCGGCCCACGCCCGGCGCCACCCACCCTCGTAAACGAGTGGGGCGGGGCCTGGGCTCCGGCCACGGCAAGACGGCCACTCGCGGGACGAAGGGCCAGGGCGCCCGCACCTCCGTCAACATCCCCCGCAACTTCGAGGGCGGCCAGACCAAGCTGGCGATGCGAACCCCCAAGCTGCGCGGGTTCAAGAATCGTCGGAAGCGGACCTTTGCCGTGGTCAATCTCACCCGGCTCAACCGTTTTCCGAACGGCACCGCCGTCGGCCCGGAGCTGCTGATCGAAGTCGGGGCGATCAAGGACGTTCGCGCGGGCTTGAAGGTGCTGGGCACCGGCGTGCTCCGCCGCAGCCTGACCGTGCGCGCCCACCGCTTCTCGGCCGGGGCCCGGGAGAAAATCGAAAAGGCGGGCGGCACCGTCGCCGTGATCGAAGTCCCCGCCCCGCCGGCCAAGACCAAGCGGGCCAAGAATCAGCCTCGGCCGCAGCCCAAGCCCGAAGCCGAGACGCCCGCCCCCGAGGCGGCGGCCGGCGAGGCCCCCCAGGAGGCCAAACCAGCCAGAGAGGGGAAGCCCGAAGGCAAGGCCAAGGCCGAGAAGCCCGAGGGCAAGGCCAAAGAGGGCAGGCCAGACGCGAGGGCCAAAGAGGGGAAGGCCGAGGGCAAAGCCAAAGAGGGGAAGGCGGAGGCCAGGCCCAAAGCCGGGAAGGCAGAGGATCAGGCCAAAGTGGGTAAGAAAGAGGGCAAGAAGGGACGCTGAAGGATGCTTGAGGCCATTGCCAACGCGCTCCGCATCCCGGAGCTCCGGCGCAAAATCCTCTTCACGCTCGGGCTGTTCGTGGTGTTCCGGGTGCTGGCGCATATCGCCGTCCCGGGGACCGATCAGGCCGCCCTGGCGCGCCTCTTCAACAAGAACCAGTTCCTGGGCCTGCTCGACCTGTTCTCCGGCGGCGGGTTGTCCTCCTTCTCGATCATCGCCATGGGCGTGAACCCGTATATCAACGCCTCGATCATCATGCAGTTGATGGCGGTGGTCTCCACCCGCATCAAGGAGCTGCAGAAGGAAGGCGAGTATGGGCGCCGGAAGATCACGCGCTGGACCCGGTACCTGACGGTCGGCCTGGGTCTCCTGCAGGCCTGGGGGCTCACCATCCTGTTCCGGAACCAGGGCGTCCTCTCAAACATCGCCTTTGGCTGGTTCGGGATCGTGGCCATCATGATCACCCTCACCGCCGGCACGATCATGCTGATGTGGTTCGGGGAGCTGATCACCGAGTACGGCATCGGCAACGGCATCTCGCTGGTCATCTTCGCCGGCATCGTCGGCCGGATCCCGAACACGATCTACAACCTGCTGAGCGGTGGCCAGCCCAACCTCGTGCCGCTGCTGATCTTCGCGGCGCTGGCCATCCTGGTCACGGCCTTCATCATCGAGGTCCAGCAGGCGCAGCGGAAAATCCCCGTCCAATCCGCCCAGCGCGTGGTTGGGCGCAAGGTCTACCAGGGGCGCAGCTCCCACCTGCCGCTGCGCGTGAACCAGGCGGGCGTCATCCCCATCATCTTTGCCATCTCGATCATGTTCTTCCCGGTCATCATCGGAAACTTCCTGGCCAACAGCCCGTCCCCCTGGGGCGACATCTCGCACGCCCTGCGCACCTACTGGTTGCCGACCGGGCCCAACATCGCGACCGACATCCTGTACAACCTGGTCTACTTCATCCTGATCTTCGGCTTCACCTACTTCTACACGGCGGTCACCTTCGACCCGGTGGACACGGCGGACTACCTGAAAAAGCACGCGGCCTTCATTCCGGGGATCCGGCCGGGCGCGGCCACCGCCCAGTACCTGGACCGGACCATGACCCGGATTACGTTCGCGGGCGCCATGTTCCTGGGGTCCATCACCGTATTGGTGCCGCTGGTCGCGGCGGCCCTGACCAAGATCCCTACGCAGAACATGTACCTGGGCGGGACGGCCATCCTGATCGTGGTCGGCGTGGCCCTGGACACCATGAAGCAGATCGAAACCCAGCTGATCATGCGTCAGTACAAGGGGTTCATCAAATAGCGTGAACCTGGTCTTGTTGGGCGCCCCGGGGGCGGGCAAAGGGACGCAGCGCGCCTTCCTGGTGCAGCGTTACGGCATCCCGGTGATCGCCACCGGCGACATGCTGCGGGACGAGCGGAAGGCCGACACCCCGCTAGGCCGGCAGGTGGCGCCCATCATGGACCGCGGCGACCTGGTCCCCGATGACCTGCTGGTCCAGATCGTCAAGAAGCGGCTGCAGCAGCCGGACGCGCAGCGGGGCTTCATCCTGGATGGCTTTCCGCGGACCCTCCCCCAGGCCCAGGCCCTGGAACGCATCCTGGCGGAGATGGGGCGGGCCCTCGATGCCGTGATCTACCTGCGCGTCAGCCGGCAGGTCCTGATCGACCGGCTGGCGCACCGCTACGTGTGCCGGACGTGTGGATCGGTCTACACCTTCAAGCCGGAGGAAGTGCGCAACCTGCCCCACTGCCCCAAGGACGGCGGCGAACTCTACCAGCGGCCCGACGATCGCCCGGACGTGGTGGCCCGCCGCATCGACGTGTTCCTGCAGCAGACGGCGCCCCTGATCGACTACTACTCGAAGCCGCGGAAATTGGAGAACATCGACGGCCAGCTCCCGGTCGAACAGGTCCGGGAGGCCATCCTGCGCAAGCTCAAGACGCTGGAGCCGGCCAAGACATGATCATCTACAAGTCCGCCGCGGAGGTCGACCTGATGCGGGAAGCCGGCCAGATCCTGGCCGAGACCCTGGAGCGGCTGCAGGTCATGGCCGCCCCCGGGGTGACCCTGCTGGAGCTGGACCGGGAGGCCGACCGCTTCATCCGGTCGCGTGGCTGTGTTCCCGGGTTCAAGGGATACCAGGGATTCCCGAACAGCCTGTGCACGTCGGTCAACGACCAGGTGGTTCACGGCATCCCCACCCACCGTAAGCTCCGCGCCGGCGACCTCCTGAGCCTGGACTGCGGGCTGATCCACCAAGGGTTCTGGGCCGACGCCGGCGTCACCGTCGGCATTGGCGCGATCTCGCCGGCCGCCCAGCGGCTGCTGGACGTGACTCGCCAGGCGCTGGCCACCGGCATCGAGCAGGTCCGGGTCGGGAACCGGGTGGGCGACGTCAGCGCCGCCATCCAGCGGCAGGTGGAGGGGGCTGGCTTCAACGTGGTTCGCCAGTACGTGGGCCACGGCATCGGCCGCGACATGCACGAAGACCCCCAGGTCCCCAACTTCGGCGTGGCCGGGCGGGGGCCCCTGCTCAAGCCCGGCATGGTGCTGGCCATCGAGCCCATGGTCAACGCCGGGGGACCGGACGTGGCCCTCCTGGGAGACGGCTGGACCGTGGTGACCGTGGACCACAGCCTTTCGGCCTATTTCGAGCATTCCGTGGCCGTCACCCCCGACGGCCCCGAGGTCCTGACGGCCTTGAGCCCCAGTCCGGTTCGGCGCGATGTTTAGGGAATGGCCGGCTATGGTAAGATTCTCGTTCGTGCGCCGGGGACCCGGCGAATTCGGCATGGGCGCCGCGTGATGCCGGGTATCGTCGTCGGCCGGGTGGTAGAGCCGCTGCCGAATGCTCTCTACCGGGTCGAGCTGGAGACTGGGCATCAGATCGTCGCCCACGTGGCTCCCGCCGCCAGGCTGCGGTTCCTCCGGGTCCTCCCGGGTGACCGGGTCTCGGTGGAAGTCTCCTCGGCTGATCCGGGACGCGGGCGCATTGTGAAGAAGGCTGGAGAACGATGAAAGTGCGAGCGTCGGTCAAGAAGATCTGTGACAAGTGCAAAGTGATCAAGCGGAAGGGCGAAGTCCGCGTGATTTGCGTTACCCCGAAACATCACCAAAGGCAGGGATAAGACACTCAGATGGCTCGAATCGCCGGCGTTGACATCCCGCGCGACAAGCGCGTCGAGGTGGCCCTCACCTACATCTACGGCATCGGGCCGAGCGTCGCCCGCCGTGTCCTGACCATCGCCAATGTCGATCCGAACGCACGCGTCAAGACCCTCAGCGACGAGCAGGTCGGGCGGCTGCGCGACGTGATCGACAAGGAGGTCAAGGTCGAGGGTGACCTGCGCCGCGAGGTGGCGCTCAACATCAAGCGCCTGCAGGAGATCGGGACGTACCGGGGCCTGCGCCATCGCCGGGGTCTCCCGGTCCGTGGCCAGCGGACCCGGACCAACGCCCGCACCCGCCGGGGTCCCCGCAAGACGGTGGGCGTGAAGAAGAAGACCGTGGAGAAGAAGTGACCAAGAAGAAAGTCACCCGCACGCGCCGCCGGGAGAAGAAGCATGTCACCGTTGGCCAGGCCCACATCCAGTCGACCTTCAATAACACCATCGTGACGGTGACCGACCAGCAGGGGAACCTGCTGGCCTGGGGTAGCGCCGGGAGCCAGGGCTTCAAGGGGTCGCGCAAGAGCACGCCGTTTGCCGCCCAGGTGACGGCCGAGGGCGCGGCCCGCAAGGCGATGGAGCACGGGCTGAAGCAAATCGAGGTGTTCGTCAAGGGACCCGGGGCCGGCCGCGAGGCCGCCATCCGCTCGCTGCAGGCCGCCGGGCTGGAGGTGACGGCCATCACCGACGTGACGCCCATCCCCCACAACGGCTGCCGCCCACCCAAGCGGAGGCGAGTCTAAAGTGCTGACTCCCCGGAACGGCTTGACGTTTCATCGGCCCGGATCGGTCGAATGCCGGCGTCATCTCCTGCGCGCGCTCGGTTACAGATCGACGGATCTGCTCCCTCGCGTGCTCGTCGATTCCTTGGCCTCGACCGCCAGGGCCGCGAACCGTCTTCGCCGCCCGAGGAGCCAGCACTAGGCATGGCGCAATACCACGACGCCGTCTGCCGCCACTGCCGCCGGGAAGGCACCAAGCTCTTCCTCAAGGGCGAGAAGTGCTTCACCCATTGCACCCTCGACCGGCGCGCCACACCGCCCGGGATGCACACCCAGGTGCGCCGTCGCAAGGTGTCCGACTACGGCATCCAGCTGCGGGCCAAGCAGCGGGCCCGGCGGATCTACTTCCTGCTGGAAAACCAGTTCGCTCGCTACGTCGAGCGCGCGTCGCAGATGTCCGGGGTGACCGGCTTGAACCTGCTCCGGCTCCTGGAAATGCGACTCGACAACGCCGTGTACCGGCTGGGCTTCGCGTCCTCGCGGCGGGATGCCCGCCAGCTGGTCAGCCATGGGCACTTCGCCGTCAACGGCCGGCCCGTGAACATCTCGTCCTTCGCGGTCAAGATCGGCAATGAGATCCAGGTCCGCGACAGCAGCAAGAAGCTGGAGCGCATCCTGAATTCCGTGGCGGCCTCCGAGCACCGGATCGTGCCCCCCTGGCTGACCCTGGACCGCGAAGCCCTGACCGGCAAGATCGTCGGCGAGCCCAGCCGTAACGACATCGACCAGACCATTCAAGAACAGCTCATCGTCGAGTACTACTCCCGCTAAACCCAAGGAGGACCATGATCGACACAGCCCGCCCGCAAGTGAAGAGCCTGGAGGCGACCGGCACCTATGGCAAGTTCGAGATCGAGCCGCTGGAGCCGGGGTTCGGCACCACGCTCGGCAACTCGATCCGCCGTGTACTGCTGTCGTCGCTGAGGGGCGCCGCGGTCACCTCGATCTCGATTGAGGGGGTGGCCCACGAGTTCTCATCCATCCCGTACGTCAAGGAAGACGTCACCGAGATCATCCTGAACCTCAAAGGCCTCAATCTCATCTCCCACACGGATGAACCCGTGCGGCTGAACCTCGACGTCACCGGTCCACGCGCCGTGACCGCCGCCGACATCCAGGCGCCCAGTGACGTGGAGATCGTCAATAAGGATCTGTACATCTGCACCCTCGATAACAAGCAGGCCCGGTTGCGCATGGAACTGACCGTGGAACGGGGCAAGGGCTACGTCCCCGCCGAGCGCAACAAGAAGGAGGGGCAGCCCATCGGGGTGATTCCGATCGATGCCATCTTCAGCCCGGTGGTCAAGGCCAACTTCCTGATCGAGAAGACCCGCGTCGGCCAGGATACCGACTGGGACAAGCTTGTCCTGGAGGTCTGGACGGACGGCACCATGCTGCCGGACCAGGCGGTCAGCGAAGCCGCCAAGGTGCTGACCGGCCACCTGGGCCTGTTCGCCCACTTCACCGACAGCATCAAGTCGACCGAGGTGCCGCAGGCCAAGGGCAACGATCTGGCCTCCCGCCTGGCCGATGTGCCGATCGAGGATCTCGACCTGTCGGTGCGAGCCCTTAACTGCCTGAAGGCCAACGAGATCACCAAGGTGGGCCAGCTGGTGGGGCTGCGGGAAGAGGAGCTGCTCGCCCTCCGGAACTTCGGGCGCAAGTCGCTGGATGAGATCAAGGAGAAGCTCGTGGGGCGGGGCTTTTTGACCCCCGAGGAGCTGACCAAGGTCCTCAATTAGGTGCCGTGTTGCCTCCCGGGACTACCTTGACGTTTCATCGGCCCGGATCCGCCGAATGCCGGTGTCGCCTCCTGCGCGCGCTCGGTCACGTATCGACGGATATGCTCCCTCGCGTGCTCGTCGGCTCCTTGGCCTCGACGGCCAGGGCCGCGAACAGTCGGCGCCAGCCCAGGAGGCAACTCTGACATGCGCCATCGCAAGACCGGCCGCAAGTTCGGACGCACCACGGGTCACCGCACGGCGATGAGCCGGAACCTGGTGACCGCGCTGCTTGAGCACGGCCGGATCGAGACCACTGAGGCCAAGGGCAAGGAGCTGCGCCGCTGGGTGGAGCGGGTCATCACCACCGCCAAGACCGATGACGTCGCCGCCCGCCGGGCGGTCAGTGTGGTGGTCCAGAAGGCGGAGGTCGCCGAAAAGCTGTTCAGCAACCTGATGCCGCGCCTGCGCGACCGGAGCGGCGGCTACACCCGCGTCCTGAAGACGGCCCCGCGCCTGGGCGACGGCGCGCCCATGGTGCTGATCGAGCTGGTGGACTGATGGCGCGCAACATCAAGCTGGTCCTGGAGTACGAAGGCACCGGGTATCACGGCTGGCAGCAGCAGGCCTCCTCGACCCCGACGATCGAGGGCGCCCTCCGCCGGGCCCTCTTCGAGCTCACCGGTGAGTCCCCCACCCTCCAGGCCGCCGGCCGGACGGATGCCGGCGTGCATGCGCTCGGGCAGGTGGTCAACTTCCGGTTGGACGGGGATTTTGCGGCCGAAGCGCTGCCCGGCGCGCTCAACCACCGGCTGTCGCCGGACATCGTGGTCCGCTCCGCCGAGGTGGTCGACGACAGCTTCCACGCCCGCTACAGTGCCAGATCCCGTCGCTACGAGTACCACGTCCGGCAGGCGGCAGGCCGGGCAGCCTATGTCCGCCAGTACTGCTGGGCCGTCGCCGAGCGGCTCGATCTCAACCCTATGGGCCAGGCCGCACGGCTGCTCGAAGGCCGGCACGACTTCCGCGGATTCGGCCGCAGCCCCCGCCCGGGCGGCCACACCCTGCGCACCGTGCACGCGATCCGCATCGAGGCGGACGGGGACTGGATCACCATCGCGGTGACCGCGGACGCCTTCCTGTACGGCATGGTGCGGACACTGGCCTCGGTCCTGGTTGACGTCGGCCGCGGCCGGCGTACCCTTGACTCTATCCAGGCGCTGCTGGACGCGGCGCAGCCCACGGCCATCCGCCCGGCACCGGCGCAGGGGCTAGTCCAGGCGGCGGTGACGTACTGAGATGAAGCAGAAGACCTACTCGGCCCGGCCAGCCGACCTGAAGCCGCGCTGGCTCCTGGTCGATGCCCAGGGCCAAACGCTGGGCCGGCTGGCCGCCAACGTGGCCCGCCTGCTCCGGGGCAAGCACAAGCCGGACTTCACGCCACACCTCAATACCGGGGACCACGTCATCGTGGTCAACGCCGGCGGGCTGCGGGTCACCGGCAAGAAGGTGGAGACGAAGATCTACACCCGGTACACCGGCTACCCGGGCGGGCTGCGCAAGACCGCCTACGGCGACCTGGCCCGCCGGTATCCTACGGCACCCTTCCGGCACGCCGTGCGGGGCATGCTCCAGCACGGGACGCTGGGCACGGCACAGCTCAAGCGGCTGAAGATCTACGCCGGCGCCGCCCACCCACACCAGAGCCAGCAGCCGGTGGCGATCGCCTTCGGCGCCCAGGGGGAGATCAAAGAACTTGGCCGATAACTACTACTACGGCACGGGCCGCCGGAAGGAATCGATCGCCCGGGTGCGGCTGTTTCCGGGGGACGGGACCATCACGGTCAACGAGAAGCCGCCGCTGCAGTACTTCGGGCGCCGGATCCTGGAGATGGTGGTCCAGCAGCCGCTCAAGGTCACCGACAGCCTCAAGCGGTTCAGCATCAGCGCCAAGGTGACCGGTGGGGGCAGCTCCGGGCAGGCGGGGGCGGTGTCCCACGGCATCGCCCGGGCCCTGTGTCAGGCTGACCAGGCCATGCGGCCGGTGCTGAAGAGCCACGGCCTCCTGACCCGCGACTCGCGCATGAAGGAGCGCAAGAAGCCCGGCCTCAAGCGAGCCCGGAAGGCGCCACAGTACACCAAGCGTTAGCACCGGCCTCGCTGGGGGAGAATATTCCAGTGAGCAACCGGGTTCCACGGCGTTACACCGGATAGCCCGTGGACTACCTCGACCGCTTCCTGGTCTTCTTCCAGAGCCGGACCTGGTGGCGCGACGTGCTGGACATCGGCATCGTCGCCTTCTTCCTGTACCGGCTGTTTCTCCTGATCCGGGGCACCCAGGCGGTCCAGGTCATGATCGGCGTCGGCTTGTTGGGCGTGATCGGGTTGCTGGCCACCCTGCTGGACTTGCGGCTCCTGTCCTGGATCTTTCGCAACGCCGCGCCCGCCATCTTGATCGGCATCATCGTCCTGTTCCAGGCGGAGATCCGCCGCGCCCTCGACCAGTTCGGCCGCATCGGCTTCCTGGGACGGCCGCTGGCGCACTACAACCTGCAGGCCTTCAACCGGATGATCGAGGAGGTGGTGCGGGCCACCACCAAGCTGGCCCAGCAATACACGGGTGCGCTGATCGTCTTCGAGAAGGAGACCGGGCTCGAAAACTACGCCAACAGCGGCATCCGCATCAACGGCGAGCTGACCGCCGAGTTCCTGGAAGCGATCTTCTTCCCCAACTCCCCGCTCCACGACGGGGCGGTAATCATCCGCGGGAACACGATCCTGGCCGCCGGCTGCGTGCTGCCGCTGGCCGACGAGGCCAACGTGCGAGAGCGGATGGGGACCCGGCACCGAGCCGGCCTCGGCCTCTCCATGCAGACCGACGCAGTGGTCCTGATCGTCAGTGAGGAGCGGGGCCAGATCACGGTCGCACACGAAGGAAAGCTGCTGCGCAACCTCGACCCCGATCGCCTCCGCCAGGTGCTGAGCTCGCTCCTGCAGCCCAAGCCAGACCTGCCGCGGCCGCTGCTGGCCTGGCGACGATGACCTTCCTGCTGGGCAACCTTCGGCTCAAGCTGCTGGCGGTGGCGGCCGCGACGGCCCTCTGGGCCACCGTCGCCTACACCGAGAATCCCACCCAGGAGCGTACCTTCCAGCTCAGCGGATCCCAGATCCAGCACACCGCGGTGCCGGTCGGCCTGGTCCTGATCGGTGACCTGCCACCGGTCACGGTCACCGTCGTCGGACCGTCTGACGCCCTGCGCACGTTCGACCCCAGTGCCAGCTTGCGGCTGTCCGCCATTTTCAGCGGCCTGCACCAGGGAACCCAGTCCGTGCCCGTGCAGGTGGTCGACACCGACCCCAGCACGCATCTCCGCTCGCAGCCAGCTTCGATCACCGTCATCGTGGACCAGCTGGCGACCGTGACCGCGACGGTGACGCTCGACCAGCAAGGCAGCGTCCCGGCGGGCTTCCACGAGGTGTCGGCGGTCATCGACCCGAAGCAGGTCTCGGTGGCGGGGCCGAAGAGCCTGCTGGCCAACATCGATGCTTACGTGGTCATCGGCCTGGATAGTCACCAGTCGTTCTTCCAGGACACGCCGATCGTTTCCGTGCGCGACCAGAAGAAGAAGCCGGTCCAGGGCCTGCTCATCAGCCCGGCGACGGTGACGGTCAAGGTGACCATCCAGGCCGATGCGGTCACCGAGGCCAAAGTGGCCGGTTGGACGCTCACCGGACAGCCGGCCCCGGGCTACCGGGTCTCGAACGTCACCCTCACGCCCCTCGAGGTCAGCGTCACAGGCCTGGCGGCCACGCTCGACACCATCCAGCAGATGCAGACGGACCCGGTCGACATCTCGAACGCCACCGCCGACGTGGTCAAGACGGTCGCGGTGCGGCTGCCGGCCGGGGTCCAGGATGTGAGTCCCAAGTCGGTCCAGGTCCATGTCTTCATCGTTAAGATCCCGCAGGCGTCCCCGTAACCTTCGTCCGCCGGCCGGCGTTCGAGATCGAGACCATCAGGGCGTCCGCGTTTGGTTGGCGCCGGCGTTGTCTGGGAAGATAGGAGAGCAGAATGTGCGGGATCATCGGCTACCTGGGGGAGCGCCCGGCGACGCCCATCATCATGGAGAGCCTGAAGCGGCTCGAATACCGCGGCTATGACT
The DNA here is from genome assembly GCA_035636135.1 of Candidatus Limnocylindria bacterium. GTDB lineage: Bacteria > Chloroflexota > Dormibacteria > CF-121 > CF-121 > CF-121. The sequence continues at coordinate 20,777 of DASPZT010000289.1, forward strand.
CCGCCGGCGTCGCCATCCTGAACGAGGACGCCCACCACACCTCCGTCGTCAAGAGCGCCTCCAAGGTCGACACCCTGATCGAGCGCCTGCAGGAGGACATGCCCACCGGGCACCTGGGGATCGGCCATACGCGCTGGGCCACCCACGGCCGTCCCACGGTCATCAACGCCCACCCGCACACCGACTGCACGGGCAAGGTGATGGTGATCCACAACGGGATCATCGAGAACTTCGCCGAGCTGCGTCGCGACCTCGAACAGCGGGGCCACGTCTTTGTCTCCGAGACGGACACGGAGGTCGTTCCCCACCTGATCGAGGAAAACTTCAAGGGCGACCTGGTGGCGGCCGTCCGGGTCGCCCTGGGGAAGCTGCGGGGGACCTACGCCATGGCCATCTTCTCGCAGCATGACCCCGACCTCCTGATCGGCGCCCGCTTGAACGCGCCGCTGGTGGTCGGGATCGGGGAGAAGGAGTGGTTCATCGCCTCCGATATCACGGCCATCATCCCGTACACGAAGAAGGTGCTCCTGATCGGGGAGGGGGAGATGGTTTCGGTCACCCCGCTCGGTCCCGAGGTCAGCACCCTGGCGGGGACAGCCGTCAAACCCAAGATCATCGAGGTCAAGTGGGACGTCGCCCAGGCCCAGAAGGGCGGGTATGCCCACTTCATGGCGAAGGAGATCAACGAGGCCTCCGAGACGGTGTCGAACGCGCTTCGCGGGCGGCTCTCGGATGAGGGTGAGGTCACCTTCGAGGAGTTCGCCCTGACCGACCGACAGCTCCTGAAAATTCGGGACATCAAGATGGTCGCCGCCGGGACCTCCTATTACGCGGCCCTGCTGGGCAAGTACATCATCGAGGACCTGGCTCGGGTCCCGGTCGAGGTCGAGCCGGCTTCCGAGTTCCGCTACCGCCAGCCCATCATCGACGAGAACACGCTGGTGCTCGGCATCTCGCAGTCTGGCGAGACCGCCGATACCCTGGCGGCGATCCGGGAGGCGCGGCGGCTGGGGGCGAACGTCATCTCGATCACGAACGTGGTGGGCAGCTCCATGGCACTAGAGAGCGACGGCGTGATCTACCTGCACGCCGGCCCGGAGATCGGGGTGGCGTCCACCAAGACCTTCGTGGCCCACATTGCGTGCCTCTATCTACTGGGAATTCGGATCGCGGCGGTGCGGCATCGGATCCCGCCGGAGCGCCTGCGCGAACTAACCGCCGCCCTCAAGCAGCTGCCCGGGGCGATCCACGATGTGCTGGAGAGCGCCCCGGCCATCCAGGAGCTGGCCCGCAAGTACGCGCGCTATCAGAACTTCATGTACATGGGCCGCGGGATCAACTATCCGATCGCACTCGAAGGCGCGCTCAAGCTCAAGGAGATTTCGTACCTGCACGCGGAGGGCTACGCGGCCGGCGAGCTCAAGCACGGCCCCATCGCCCTGCTCGACAAGGGCTTCCCGGTCTTCGCCATCGCCACCGCGTCGGAGACGCTGGAGAAGATGGTGAGCAACATCCAGGAGGTGCTGGCCCGCGATGCGCCGGTGGCGGCGCTGGTCAGTCGCGGCAGCCAGGTGCTCCAGGGGACGACGGCCGACGCGCTCGAGGTGCCGGCGGTCTCCGAGTTCCTGTCCCCCATCCCCAACGTGGTGGCCCTTCAGCTGTTCGCCTATTTCGTGGCAGCCGAGCGCGGGTGCAACGTTGACCAGCCGCGCAACCTCGCCAAGAGCGTGACGGTCGAGTAGTAGTCTTGCGGGGTATGGGCCCCCGCGTCGGCGTCGATGTCACGGCCATCGAACGCGTCGAGGCCGCCTACCGGCGCCATCGCGGCCGCTTCCTGCGCAAGTTCCTGACCGAACGCGAGATCGCCTATTGCGCCGACCGCCCCGAGCGCTGGGCCGGGCGGTGGGCGGCCAAGGAGGCCATCGGGAAGGCGATGCCGAGCGGGGTCAGCCGTCCGCGCATGGTCGACGTCGAGATCCTGCCGCAGGATGACGGACGGCCGCACGTCCAGGTCGCGCCCGGCACCACCCTCTCCGGTTCGACGATCGATGTCAGCATCGCCCACGACGGTCACTTTGCCATCGCGGTGGCGGCCATCCCGGAGGCGGATGTCGTCGGCGCGGTGCCGGCCAGACCGGAGGGGGTTCGCCTCCCCGATCGTCCGGCCGATGGGCACAAGGGGACCTTCGGCACGGTGGTGGTGCTGGCCGGCTCCCAGGGCTTCACCGGGGCCGCGTATCTGGCCAGCGCGGCCGCCGCGCGCACCGGGGCCGGCCTGGTCCGCCTGCTGGTGGCGGACAGCCTCTACCCAATTCTGGCCGAGAAGTGCACCGAGGTCATGGTCCATCCCGTCCCGGAAGTCGCGCCGGGCGTCGTCGGCGACCGGTCCAGCGCGGCGGTGCTGGCGCTGTTCGTGGGAGGCGATGCGGCGGTGATCGGCCCCGGTCTCGGCCGAGACCCGTCGACCCGTCACCTGCTCGAGGCGTTGCTCCCAAAGGTCAGCATCCCGGTCGTGCTGGACGCCGACGGCCTCAACCTGGTGAGCCAGATCCCGGGGCTGCTCGCCCGGTTGCCGGCGGACCTCATCCTCACACCCCATCCGGGCGAGTTCGCCCGGCTCTCTGGACTCGAGACCGCCGCGGTCCAGGCGGACCGGGTTGGGGCAGCCCGCCGGTTTGCGAAGAGCTGGCGCAAGGTGGTGGTGCTCAAGGGTGCCCAGACGGTGATTGCCGGTCCCGACGGCCGCCTGACCATCAACCCGGTGGCCACCCCGGCGCTGGCGTCGGGGGGCACCGGCGATGTGCTCGCCGGCATGATCGGCGCGTTGCGCGGGCAGGGCCTGCCGGCCTTCGAAGCGGCGGTAACAGGCGTTTACGTCCACGGGCTGGCCGGGCAATGGCTCGAGCGCGACATCGGCCGCTCGGGCGTGCTGGCGAGCGATCTCTTGCCCCAGATTCCGCGAGTCATGGAGCGGCTGCGGACGTCGCGTTCGTGACGGTGGATACCGCCACCAGGTGGGCCGAGATCGACCTGGAGGCGATCCGCCACAACGTGCGTCAGGTGGCGCGCCTGGTTTCACCGAGCACCGCGGTCATGGCGGTGGTCAAGGCCAACGGCTACGGCCACGGGGCGGTCCCCAGCGCCCGGGCGGCGCTGGAGGGTGGGGCGACCTGGCTGGGCGTAGCATCCGTCGAGGAAGGGCTCGAGCTGCGAGCCGCGGGCATCCGGGCGCCGATGCTTCAGCTCGGGTACACGCCGCCCAGTGCCCTGGGCGAGGCCGTCGCGGCCGGCCTGTCCCTGAACGTGTTCGAAGGCGGTACCGTGGACGCCCTGCAAAAGCTGCCGCTGCCGGCACCCGCCCGCCTGCAGCTCAAGGTCGACAGTGGGATGAACCGGCTGGGGGCGGCCCGGGAAGATGCCGTCGCCTTAGCCAAGCGAGTCCGTCAGAGTCCCAACTTGCAACTGGAAGCCGTCTGGACCCACTTCGCCTCGGCCGACTCCGACCCCGAGTTCACGAAAGCCCAGCTGGCCCGCTTTCTACGGGTTCGCGAAGAGATCAAGAGCGACACCGGCCTGCACTTTCTCAGCCACGCGGCCAACTCGGCCGGCCTGCTTCACTATCCGGAAGCCCGCCTCGACCTGGTGCGAGCCGGCCTGGTCGTGTATGGGGTCAGCCCCGAGCCGACGTGGACGGACCTCCCCGTGCTGCGCCCCGCCCTGACCTGGCGGACGATCGTGACCAACGTGCACACCGTGCCCGAGGGAGCGGGCGTCGGATACGGCCAGACGTGGGCGGCTCCCGCGCCGCGGCGAGTGGCGACCCTGGCCGTCGGCTACGCAGATGGGCTGCATCGCCGCCAGTCGAACCGTGGCCACGTCCTGCTGCGCGGCAAGCGGGCCCCTATCGTGGGGACGGTCAGCATGGACCAGACGACCGTGGACGTGACCGAGATCCCCGGCGTGGCGATTGGCGAGGTGGCCACGCTGATCGGGCGCGACGGCGCCTCAGAGTTGAGCGCATCGGCCGTTGCGGAAACGGCTGACACGATTTCCTATGAGGTGCTCTGTGCGATCTCGGCCCGGGTGGTCCGCCGGTATACTGAGAAAAGCCCTAGGGGAGCCACAAGCTGAGAAAGCGCGCAAGCGCTGACCCTAAGACAACCTGAACAGGGTAATGCCTGCGGAGGGAAGGAGGCGATTCACGCGAGTCAAGACGCACGGCGGGAGCGGCTGCAGCGGATGCGCCTGTACGTGATCACGGGCGATCACGGGAATGAGGTCGAGACCGCACGTATCGTGGAGGCCGCGCTCGAGGGCGGTGCCGACGTGGTCCAGCTCCGGAAGAAGACCATGCCCAAGGCCGAACAGTATGCTATCGCCCTGGCGCTGCGGCGGCTGACCCTGCTGCACGACGCGCTCTTCATCGTCAATGACCACGTCGACATCGCGATCGCCGCGGACGCCGACGGCGTGCACCTGGGCCAGGACGACCTTCCGCCGTCCGTCGTGCGCCAGCTTCCGGGCTTCCACGGCCGGCTGATCGGACGGTCGACGCACAGCCTCGAGCAGGCGCAAACCGCCATGGATGAGGGCGCCGACTACTTCGCGGTGGGACCGGTGTTTCCCACGCCGACCAAGGCGGGCCGGCCGGCGGTGGGCACCGGTCTGGTGTCGGAGGTCGCCGCCATCGCCGAGCGCCCCTTCGTCGCGGTCGGCGGGATCGACCACGACAATGCGCCCGCCGTGGTGGAGGCCGGTGCGCGCGCGCTCGCGGTGGTGCGCGCGGTCTACGACGCGGTAGATCCGGCCGAGGCGGCCCGCCGGCTGCACGAACTGATCGTCACCAGGCTGGAGGTGGCTCGCCGATGAGCGAGGTCATGGTCACCCTGAACGGCAAGCCGCGCAAGGTCGCCGACGGGGTGAGTCTGCTCGACCTGCTCCAGGAGCTGGATGTACCGCCCTCCCGGGTGGTCATCGAGCACAACCGCGCGATCCGGCGAAAGGACGATTTCGCGAAGACCCTCGTCCACGCCGGCGACGAGCTGGAGCTGGTCTACTTCGTGGGTGGCGGATCAACCACGGAGGACGCCTTCGTCGTCGGCGGCCGGACGCTACGATCGCGCCTGATCCACGGCACCGGAAAATACGCGTCGAACGAGGTCCTGGCCCGCTGCCTC
>DASPZT010000290.1:0-2260 GCA_035636135.1 Candidatus Limnocylindria bacterium
CAAAGGATCACCTGGCCATCGCGCTGGCCGCGCGGATTCTCGGCGAGGTCCCGATCGCCGACACCGGCAATCTGCGGGCTGACCTGACCGCGTTCGCCGTCGCGCTGGCCGACAGCCTCAACCAGCTCCGCCTGGCCGGCAACCCGGGCGGCGGCCGTTCGGCGGGCCTGGCCGCCGAGCTAGTCGCCGCCGCTGCCCGCCATCCCGACATCGGCGAGGCCGTCTGGGCCGGGTTCGCCGCCCGGCACGCCCAGGCCCAGGCCCGGCTGCAGCATGCCCAGCGGGCCGAGGGACTCCGCGGCGACATCGACGCCGAGGTCCTGATCGACCAGCTGGCCGGGCCCATCTACTACCGGATCCTCATCACCGGCACGCCCGCCGACCGCGGCTACGCCGAACGCCTGGTCAGCGCCGTCCTCGGCGGCGCGTTCTCACCAAAGGAGCCAAGACCATGACCACTGTCAAAACAACCACCGGTTCGCGCACCTCAGCTAATCGGCCGCGGGCGCGGCGTTACCGGAGGCTGCTGGCCGCCCTCGCCGCCATCGGGGTGATCCTCGCCGGCTACTCGGCCTGGACCAACACGCAGCCCTACACGCTGCAGGCCTCCATCCGGATCCACGCCACGCCACAGCGGGTGTGGGCGGTGCTGACCGGCCTGGCCGCCTACCCGCGGTGGAACCCGTTCATCATCAACTCACGCGGCCACCTCAAGCCCGGCGCCACGCTGGTCAACCAGATGCGCGACGCCACCGGCACCACCACCTTCACTCCCACGGTGGAGGTGGTGCAGGCAGGCCGCGAGCTCCGCTGGATCGGCCGGGTCGGCCCGGGCGGGATCTTCGACGGCGAGCACACCTTCACCATCCGGCAACTCCGGCCCGGCCTGGTGCTGTTGACCCAGCGGGAAGACTTCACCGGCATTGCCGTCCCCTTCTACAAACACCATCTGGCGGCCGACACGCTGCCCCAGTTCCGTGCCATGAACGCCGCCCTGGCCCGCCAGGCCGAACTCCGCCCGTAGGGGCGGCCCACGACAGGAGCTGGCCATGGCGCGGTCGGCTACGTCGCCCGGGCTCCGTGGCGACCGCCGCAGCTCGATCTCACGCTCTCAGGAAGGCCAACAGGTCGGCGTTGATGGTCTCCGCTTGCGTAGTTGGCATGCCGTGCGGGAAGCCTTGGTAGGTCTTCAGCGTCCCGTTCCTGAGAAGCTGCGCCGACAATGGTCCGGAGTCGGCGTAGGGAACGATCTGATCATCATCGCCATGCATCACTAGCACTGGCGCAGAGATCTTCTTCAGGTCTTCGGTGAAATCGGTCTGTGAGAAGGCGACGATGCCGTCGTAGTGCGCCTTCGCGCCGCCCATCATGCCCTGGCGCCACCAGTTTTGGATAATTGCCTCCGACGCTTCCACGCCTGGCCGGTTGAAACCATAAAATGGTCCCGCCGCCAGATCGCGATAGAATTGCGAGCGATTGGCCGCTACTTGTGCCTGGAACCCGTCGAAGACTTCCTTGGGAAGGCCGCCCGGATTGGCCTCGGTCTGCACCATCAACGGCGGCACGGCGCTTATCAGGACAGCCTTCGCCACCCGGCTTTCGCCGTGCCGTGCCAGATAGTGCACCACCTCGCCGCCGCCAGTCGAATGGCCGACGTGAACTGCGTTCTGGAGATCGAGATGAGCGGTCAACGCCGCAAGGTCATCGGCATAGTGGTCCATGTCGTGGCCGTCGCTAGTTTGCGTGGATCGTCCATGGCCGCGCCGGTCATGCGCGATGACGCGATAGCCGTGCTGGAGGAAGAACAGCATCTGGGTGTCCCAGTCATCGGCCGACAGGGGCCAGCCGTGGCTGAACACGATGGGCTGGCCGTCTCCCCAGTCCTTGTAGAAGATTTCGGTGCCATCCGTGGTAGTGATCGTGCCCACGTGGTGCTCCCCTCTTGACCCTTGCCACGACACTGGCATGGACGGGTTACCAGTTCAACCCCGGCCGTTCTTGAGGAACAGGCCGGGTGTGCTGGCCGGGAAGGCGGCGCCGTGACACAACCGGCCGGGCCCGGTCATGGTCCGTAGGCTTGGGGTCTTGTGAGGCAACATCTGCCGTGGGCTGTCCGTCTCGGTTCTCTCAGCCTGGCCTTGGGCCTGGCGCTGACGGCGTGCGCCCCGGCCGCACGCCCGCCGCACGGGCCGGTGCTGCCCGGGCACTGGGTCACGTTCCGGCATCTGGCCGGGGTGGTGGATCTTGCGGGCCCGCGAGG
>DASPZT010000291.1:0-10033 GCA_035636135.1 Candidatus Limnocylindria bacterium
TGGTCGGCGACCGTCAGCGCACCGCCGGTCTCGAGCTCGACCTGGGTACCACGCGCGCGACCGCGGAACAGGTTGACCCCCACCAGGTCGGCCACGTAGCGCGAACGCGGGCGGGCAGTCACCTCGGCGGCCGGGCCAGACTGCACCAGGCGACCGTCTTCGATGACGATCAACCGGTCGGCGAGCGCCATCGCTTCCAGCGGGTCGTGGGTCACCACCAACCGAATGCCGGACACGGTGGCCAGGTGGCGGCGCAGGTCGCGGCGCGTCTCGGCGCGGGTCGTCACATCCAGCGCCGACAGCGGCTCGTCCAGCAAGAGGAGGCGAGGATCGGTCGCCAGCGCCCGGGCCAGCGCCACCCGTTGCGCCTGGCCACCCGAGAGCGCGGCGGGGCGCACGTCGGCCAGGTCCGTCAGGCCGACCCGCTCCAGCCAGGCGCGGGCCCGCGCCGTCGCCGCCGGGACGCGCCGGCTGCGAAGGCCAAACGCCACGTTCTCGAGCACGGTCAGGTGAGGGAAGAGCAGGTAATCCTGGAACACCATCCCCACCGGACGCTGTTCGGGCGGCACGAAGATGTTCTTCCCGGGATCTTCCAGGACCGTTCCGTCCAGCGTGATCTGCCCCTGGGCAAGCGGAAGCAGGCCCGCGAGCGCCCGGAGCAGCGAGCTCTTGCCCGCCCCGTTGGGACCGAGCACGGCCACTACTTCGCCCTCGTCGGCGGCGACCTCCACGTCGAGCTCCAGGGACCCACGCGTCAGCCGGACCTGGGCCAGCAGGCTCATGCCGATCCCAGCCATCGGTCGCGGAGGACGACCAGGACCACCAGGGAAACGACCAGCAGGACCAGGCTAAGCAGGATGGCGGCGTCCGGCCTGGTCTCCAGGGCCAGATACACCGCCAGGGGCAACGTCTGCGTCCGACCTGGGAAATTCCCGGCAAAGGTGATGGTGGCGCCGAACTCGCCCAGGGCCCGCGCCCAGCACAGCACCGCGCCGGCAAAGAGCGAGGGGGCGACTAGCGGCAGCGTGACTCGGCGCAGGACTGTCCATCGCCCCGCTCCCAGGGTGCGGGCCGCGTCCTCATACCGGCGGTCCATCGACCGCAGGCCGGCCTCCACGGTCAGCACCAGGAAGGGCATCGCCACGAAGGTCTCCGCCAGGACGGCGCCAGCAGTGGTGAAGGGAAGCCGGATGCCGAAGGCGGCATCCAGGACCTGGCCCAGCAGGCCGCGCCGCCCAAATGCCATCAGCAGGGCCACCCCGCCGACCACCGGCGGCAAGACCATGGGCAGGGTGGTCAGCGCGCGTAGGACTGTGCGGCCGGGAAACACGACCCGGGCATAGATCCAGGCCAGCGGCAGCCCGAGGATGAGCGCCAGCGCAGTTGCCGAGAGGGACGCCACCAGCGAGAGCCGGAGCGCCAGCAGGCTCTCGGGGGCGGTGAGATCGGGCCACAGCTCAGCCCACGGCGCGCGCAGGATGAGGCCGATCAGCGGCAGGATGAAAAATGCGGCGCTGGCGCCCGCCAGGATCCCGATCGGCAGCGGGACCGGCCGGCGACCGCGACCCATCACGGACTGCCGAAGCCGAAACCGGCGAGAACACGCTGGCCCGGGGGCGACAGGACGAAATCGACGAAGGCCTGCGCCGCCCGGCCGTCGTGAGCGGTCTTCAGCACCGCGATCGGGTAGGTGGCCACCACGTTCTCGTTGTCGGGGATCACGATCCCTTGCACCTTGACTCCGCCGGCCTTGACGTCCGTGACGTACACGATGCCGGCATCGGCTTCCCCCAGGGCAACCTTGCTGACGACTGCCTTGACATCGGCCTCCTGGCTGGCGGGCTCGAGGCCGACGCCCGCCCTTTGCAAGACCTGGAGCGCATACCGCCCGCACGGCACGGCAGGGGCGCACAGGACGACCACCAGGCCGGGGCGACGCAGGTCCGCCAGCCCAGTGATTCCCTTCGGGTTGCCGGCCGGGACCACGATCTGCAGCCGGTTGGTGGCGAACACCCGCGGGGATCCCATAACGAGCCCGGTGTCAACCAGCTTCTGCATGTTGGGCTGGTCCGCCGACGCAAACACGTCGGCGGGCGCACCCTGCTGGATCTGGGCGGCCAGCGTGGACGAGCCGGCCAGGTTGAACTCCGCCCGAAGCCGCGGATCCGCGCGGCCAACCGCCCATCCGATGGACTGGAACGCCGCCGTGAGGGGGGCCGCCGCGAAAACCGTGACCGCGCGGGTTTGTTCCCCTCCCCCTTGGGGAGGGGTAGGGGAGGGGCTCGGGCTGCACGCCGCCGCGACCAGGCCGACGACGGCAACAAGGCTGCAGTGGCGGATGTTCATGAAAGGCCGTTATCCGGCTCTGGTCGGCAGTTCGACGACGACATTGGTGGCCTTGATCGCCGCCACCACTCGAACTCCCGGGGCGAGGCCCAGCTCGTCCGCCGCCTCGCGGGTCATGAGGGAAACGACGCGGTGGGGACCGGCCTGGATCTCGACCTGCGCCGTTACCCGGTCTTTGATGACCCGGGTCACAATTCCCGGGAAGCGGTTTCGGGCCGACTGGCCAACGATGACCTCGGGTCTCTGTGCCTCGGGCAGCGCGGCGGCAAAGCGGGCCAGCTCCGAGCCGTCGATGAGCCGCTGCCGTCCCGCCGAGCGGACCGTCTGCAGCCGGCCGCTATCGGTCAGCCGCCGGACGCTGTCGATGCTGAGCCCCAGCAGCTCTGCTGCCTGGCCAATCCGGTAGCTCGCCATGGCGAGGTAAATCTAGCAGTTTCGAGGAAAAACGTGCAGAAAGATGTGGTTGCCTAGCTATCTGCTACGCCACTGCCTCCCCTCCCCCTGGGGAGGGGTAGGGGATGGGCGCCGGGAGGCCCCATCGGAGACCGAACTCGCAAGCTCCGCCAAGACGCGTCGTTACGTCAGCAGTGAGCAGCGCCAACGATCCAGCCGAGGTCGTCCTCCGCGATTGGGTGAAGCGCGCCAAGCACTCGCAGCGAGACGGGGCTCGCCTGCTCGCCCAGTTCCTTCGAGAAGCCAAGCGGGAGCAGGGCAAGGTCCAGAAGACGGCGCAGGAAGCCCTCGTGTCGGCTGCCGGGATGCTGCGGCGCGAGGTCATTCAGCTTCAGAAAGGCCTGACCGGCGTCAGCAACCGCCTGGCAACGTTCGAGCAGGAGCAAACCAAGAAACCTGCCCGGACGCCGGCGAAGGCGCCGGTCAAGACGACCGCCAGGCGGGTCCGCAAAACCACCGCGGGCGGCAAACGGAAACTTCGCAAGGCTGCCTGATCCCCCGTCGTGGGCGCCGCCAGACCACTGCCTGACGGGGCTCCCGGCCTGACGCCAATCCTGGACAGTCTTCGTGCCAATCGTGCCACCGGCTGTCTGCGGGTGACCTCGGGCTCGCGCCAGGCGAACCTGTACTTGCTATTCGGGCATGTCTACCATGCCGAAGGACCCGCCGGAGCGGGGGACGCTGCCCTGGCCGAGGCCAGCGCCTGGAGTCCGGTGAGCGTCCAGCTCGATGCCAGGGCAAAACTGCCCGACACGGAGACCATCGCAACCAGTAGCACCATGCAGGGGGACGCCACGCCCGTCACCAAGCAGGCCTTACTCGACCAGTATGCGAGTGCGCCGCCGGTCGACACCACCGACGCCTCGCGCCTGATCATCCCCCTGTCGACCAGCGAGCGGCTCTTGCGCGGTGGAGGCGGCGCCATCATGGTGGCCTGCGCGCTTATGGGCGTGGTGTATGTCCAGACGGTCGTCGTCGAGTTGATGGCGGCGTTCTTAGGGTTGTTCGGAATCATCCTGATGTGGTGGGCGCTGACCTGGAAGCTGATCCTCACCCAGACCGGTTTCGAGCTGGTCGGGATGCTCTCCCGGAAGCGACGCCGGTGGGTGGATGTTTCAACGTTTGGCGTGGACATCGCGATGGGCAGGGGGCTGAATTACGTGGTGACCTTCGAAGACAGCAACTCGTTCATGGTAGGCAGCATGGAGGCCAAGGGCAGGTGGCGGTGGGCCCTGGGCTCGCTCGGGAATTCCTTCGCGCCGCGCGGCATGAGCGCCCAGGAGCAGGCCAAGCTCCTCGAAGAGTGGCGCGCGCGGTATTCGCGCTAGCCGCTCAGCAGGCGGCCGACTGGTGGAGGCGGCGAGAATCGAACTCGCGTCCGAAGCAGCGTCCCGCAAGACTTCTACAAGCGTAGTCCCGGTTTTGCATCTCGTCTGTCGGGCTCCCGTGGGACCGGATCCCTCCAGACCAGTCGCGGTATTGAGTCCCCCCGGCGGCCGCGACACCCGCCGGGAGCGAGTCAGCTAAATTTCCGCCGAGATCCGCTCCTGCTGACTCGGAGCGGTCCGGCGCCGGAGCCGAAGCCCCGGATGACTTCGCTACTTACGCAGCGAGAGCCAGTTCGCGATTGGCGTTTATAGCCTTGCCGCTTTTACGTGCTCGGCGACACGGCTCGCCATCTTGCAGACCACTACCCCGTCGAGACCTGGCGCCCCCACCGGTCGGCCGGCAGGCTGGTCCCGCGAAGCACTGCTATTTTACCCCGAAGGTAGTTGCGAGAAACTGAGGCCGCACGTGCGTATCAATGGCAATACGGTCAAGACGGCGCTCTTGATTGCCGGGCTGGCGGCTGGCCTCCTCGCACTTGCCGCGGCATTCGGACCACCCGCTGGCGGGCTCTCCGAGTCGGAGGCGATCAAGATTGCCTCCCGCGACGCGCAATCGGCGTCTATCACCTCGCCGCACCTGGTGCTTGTCCGCCGCGGCCAATGGTCGGAATTTCGCGACGGGGCCGGCGATGCCACATCACCGAACCGCTGGGTGTGGGCTGTGGTGTTCAGCGGGCTCTACCAGGGATCCGGCGGACCCCCAGTGCTCGATGGACAACCGCGCCGAGAACCGGTGTTCGTGCACTCCCGCCTGGTCGTGCTCGACTATATGACCGGACAGTTCGTGATGGCATCGGAACCGTCACCGATCCCATGGGGCGGCTTGTGGCCACGCTAGACCCGAGTCTTGCGCGCCCTATCATTTCGCACCGCGCATCGCGCCGTTATTGACGAAGCGACCAGGACTTCCCGTCCCACACCAGGGTTCCCTGGTAAGGCTGCTGACACCCTACTGTGCATCCACCCACGTAAATGACCTGACGAGTGACCGGATCGCCGGCGAGGACACCGCCATCGATGTTCGGGGTTGGTCCCGGCAAGCTGTCGGCGAGCTTCTGCCAATTGGCTCCATCCCAGCTCCAGGTCTGGGCACCGTCGAGCATGAGCAGGCGGCCATTGGTGGGGTCAAGTGCGATCGCCTGGCCCCCATCATTGGCCGGCGGCGCAATGGTCGGCGAGAGCTTGGACCAGGTCGTTCCATCCCATGCCCAGGTGTCGTTGGGCGCAGGGGTAGGACTCAGGGGTCGAATCCCGCCAAATAGGATCAGGCGGCCGCTAACCGGATCCCAACCCACGGCCGGCAGCAACTTGTACTGCGGGCTCGCGGTGTTCTGGCCGGCTGCCGGCCACAGCCGCGCCCAGCGCGTCCCATCCCACGACCAGATCTCGTAGGCGGCGGCCTGGTCGGGCCAGGAGAGCAGCCCAACCAGGAGCAGCCTGTGCAGGGATGGGCTGTAGACCAGGCCCAACACCTGCGGCGGTCCACCGCCACAATCGCCGCCATAGGTCTCGGTCGGTCCGGTCGCGGACGACAGGGACCACTTGGTGCCGTCCCAGATCCAGGTGTGCTGCCCGGGGCCGTACAGGACGGCTTGTTTCGCGTCGGGCAGGTAGGCCAGCGCCGTGTGGTAGGGATCAAAGGGCAGCGTTCGCGCTACCGTCTGCCACGAAGAGCCTGACCAGGACCACTCATCCTCCAGGACCGTGCAGGTGCCGCCCGGCAAGCCACCGAGCATGACCACCCGGCTCCCGTCAAAGCCCACGGCCGGACCCAGGCGAGGTCCGGGCGAACCTGTTGGGGGCGAGGCGACCGGAGGAAATGGAGAAGGCTGGGGCTGAGAGGTCTGACTCGGCGTCGGGGTCTGGCTCTGCGGTGAGGTCAGCGCGGTCCGGGCCGGCGACGGACTCGAAACCGGTGTCTCCAAGGGAGAAGCCGACGGCAGAAACGAGTTAGCCGACCGCGAGCCGGAATCGGTGCACGAAGCCAGCAGAAGAGCAGCACCGGCAGCCGCGACGATTCTGCATTGTGGCGTCACTGGGTTCTATACGGTCAACGCGCGGCGGCACCTGCTGGTTTCACCTTTCCAGGCGTCTTACAGGGGCGATTCGGGCTAAACGCGGGTCTTGCGCGCCCGGTCCATTTCCCGGCGCGCGTCCCGAGCCGCGATCGCTTCTCGCTTGTCGTACTGCCGCTTACCCTTGGCCAGGCCGATCTCGAGCTTGGCCCGGTTCTTCGACCAGTAAATGCGCAGCGGCACCATCGTCAGCCCCTTCTGTTTCGCCTTGGTGGCCATGGCGATGATCTCGGCTTTGTGCAAGAGCAGCTTGCGTTCGCGGTCGGGCTCGTGGTTGCGCACGTTGCCGCCCTCGTAGGGACTGATGTGGACGTTGACCAGCCAGGCCTCACCGTTTGCGATCCGGATAAAGCCCTCGCGGAGATTCGCGCCGCCGGAGCGCAGGGACTTGATCTCGGTGCCGTACAGGGCCATGCCGGCCTCAATGGTCTCCAGCACGAAGTAGTTGTGGTAGGCCGCCCGGTTACTGGCGATGGTTCCGTCGTGGCCGCCGGTCCGGGGCTTGGGACTCATCGCACACCACGCAGAAAGGCGTCGACCGGCATGGCCTGCTTGCCGGGGGGCTGGACGAGTTCGACGACATAGCGGCCGCTGGCCGTCATGACCTCGAGGCCGGGGCCCGCTCCGCTGCCGGGGACATGTCCGCGTAGGAGCCTGACTGACCGGCCGGCCACGTCGATCCAGACCCCCGGATCGGGATTCAGGGCGCGCACCCGCCGGTCGACCTCGACCGCGCCCAGGGTGGTGAGGTCGAGCCGGCCGTCATCGGTGGTCAGCCGTCGCGCATAGGTCACCCCGGCGTCCGGCTGCGGCACGGGCTTCAGGCCGGCCGCGATCCGGGGCAGGGTGGCGGCCATCAACTGGGCGCCGGCCTCCGCCAGCTGCCCCTCGAGTGACTCCAGGGTGTCCTCGGCCGCGATCGGAACCTGCAGCTGCGCGTACACCGGGCCGGTGTCCAGCCGCTCCTCCATCCGCATCACCGAGACCCCCGTCACTTGATCCCCTTCCAGGATCGCCCAGGCGATGGGGGCGGGGCCCCGGTGGCGGGGCAAGAGCGACGCGTGCAGGTTGATTGGGCCCAGGCGGGGGATGCCGAGCACCTCGCGCGGGAGGATCTGCCCATAGGCCGCCAGGACGATGGCGTCGGGCGCGATGGCTCGAAGACGCGCGACCGCCTCGGGGTCACCAATGCGGGCGGGTTGCTCCGTCGCCAATCCCAGCTCCCGTGTCGCCGCCTTCACCGGCGGCTCGCGCAGCTCCAGGCCTCGTCCGGCGGGACGATCGGGCTGGGTGATTACCAGCGGAATGTCGTGCCCCGCCGCCGCCAGCACTTTGAGGGTCGGGACGGCGAAGGCCGACGTCCCGATGAAGATGATGCGCACGGAGCGCTGGGCGGCGTCTAGGCGCCGACCAGCTCGCCCTCGGTGACGTTCTCGGGCTCGACCTTGCGAAGGGTGTCCAGGCTGGTCAGGCGATCGATGAAGAGGACGCCGTTGATGTGGTCGATCTCGTGCTGGAAGGCTCTCGCCAGCAGGTCGTCGCCCTTGATGCGCACCGTCTTGCCGTGCCGGTTCAGGCCGCGGACGACCACGCGCAGGGCCCGCTTCACCTCACCCACGTAGCCCGGGATAGAGAGGCAGCCCTCTAACCCCACCTGCTCGCCGGTGGCCTTGACCATCTCCGGATTCACCAGGGAATAGAGGTTGGCGTCGGTCTTGACCACGATGACGCGCAGGGCAACCCCCACCTGGTTGGCCGCCAGGCCGACCCCCGGGGCGGCCACCATGGTCTCCACCATGTCGTCGATTAGCTTGCGGATGCTGTCGTCGACGCGGGTCACCCGCTTCGCCTTCTGGCGAAGGATGGGCGCTTCCTGGGTGAGGATCGGGAGCAGGGCCATGGCGTTTGCCGCCTACATCGGGTCGACGTCGAGGCTCCAGCCGCGCGTCCGTGGCACCCGGTCCCGGATCCGGTCCAGCGCCGGGCCTTTGATCGTCACTTCGAACCGGTATTCGTCCTGAAGCCGGTGCAGGAACGCCGGCGAGGGACCCAGCACCTCGATGTCGCCCAATTTGAGCGAGTCGATTGTAGCAGACACCTCCCGCGCGAACGCCTGCGCGTCCGCTTCCGCTCGATCGCGGTCGCGATGGGCGACGGTGGCGATGATCAGCTCGGTCAGGGGAGGAAATCGATAGCGGCGGCGGAGCTCGAGCTCCTCTCGGAAGAAGGCCCGATAGTCGTGGTACTGCGCGTGCCGCACCGCCGGATGGTCGGGTGTGTAGGTCTGGATGAAGACCCCAGCCGGGTGCGGACCGCGCCCGGCCCGGCCGGCCACCTGCGTCAGCAGGCTGAAGGTGCGCTCGGCGGCGCGGTAGTCGGGAACGTGCAGGCTGGTATCCGCGTTGACCACCCCCACCGTGGTCACGTTGGGAAGGTCGAACCCCTTGGCCACCAGCTGGGTCCCCACCAGGACATCCGCCTGTCCCTGCACTAGCTTCTCGAAGACCAGGTCGGCCGCATCGCGGGTGCGGACCACGTCGCGGTCCAGGCGCACCACCCGTGCTGCCGGGAACAGCGACCGCACCTCCTGCTCGATTCGCTCGGTCCCTACCCCGAAGCTCTTGATGTATTTGCTGCCGCAGGCCGGGCAGCGAGTCGGGAGCGGTTCCTCGGCGCCGCAATAGTGGCACTGCAGGCGGCTGCGGGCGCCGTGGTAGACGAGGGCCACGCTGCAGTGCGGGCACTCCCGGACGGTGCCGCAGTCGCGGCACAGCACAAAGGTGGCCAGGCCGCGGCGATTCAGGAACAGAATCGTCTGCTGGCCGGCGGCGAGCGTGCGCGCCATCGCCTCCTGCAGCGGCAGGCTCAGCGGGCTGAAGCGCCCCACGTGGAGCTCCGCCCGCATGTCGATGATGCGCACCGGCGGCAGCGGACGACCGAGGACTCGATGGGGAAGCTCCAGGAGCTGGTCCTGGCCTGCCAGCGCGCGCGCGTAAGTGACCGCGCTGGGCGTGGCACTGCCCAGTACCAGCACCGCCTGCCGATCGACGGCCAGCCGGCGGGCCACGCTGGGGGCGTGGTACCGGGGAAGGCGATCCTGCTTGAACGCGGAGGCCTCTTCCTCATCGATCACGATCAACCGCAAGCGCGGCAGCGGGGCAAAGACGGCCGACCGAGAGCCGACCACGATGGCGGCCTCGCCCCGGCGGATGCGCCACCATTCGGCCGCCCGCTCGGCTTCGGTCAATCCGCTGTGCAGCACCGCCAACCGACCCGGGAACCGGTCGGCGAAGCGCGCCACCGTTTGCGGGGTGAGCGCGATCTCGGGCACCAGGGCCAGTCCCTGGCCCCCCGCCTCCAGCACCTGCGCCAGCAGAGTCAGGTACACCTCCGTCTTGCCGCTGCCGGTGACCCCATGCAGCAGGAAGGTCCGCGATTCCTGCCGCTGCAGCGCGACCTGGATGCGATCGACGGCGGCCTGCTGGGCCGCCTCCAGCACCGGGCCCGGCTGGGCAGCCGACCGGATAGCC
The DNA here is from genome assembly GCA_035636135.1 of Candidatus Limnocylindria bacterium. Classification (GTDB taxonomy): domain Bacteria; phylum Chloroflexota; class Dormibacteria; order CF-121; family CF-121; genus CF-121. The sequence goes on from DASPZT010000291.1 coordinate 9,793, forward strand.
GCCCGCTTGAGAATGCGGCTCGCCCGCCGGGGACCGGAGGAGACCCGCTTCGAAACCGCGCGCACGCGCGGTGGCACGATAGCGCGGATGACCTCGTCCAGCGGCGCCAGGTAGTGGCGGCTGATCCAGCCAGCGAGCTCCAGCAGGTAAGCGGGCACCAGCGGCTCTGCGTCGATGATGGCCGCGATCGGCCGTGGATTGACCACGCCGGGAGCCGTGGTCAGCGCGTAGACGAACCCGG
>DASPZT010000292.1:0-4766 GCA_035636135.1 Candidatus Limnocylindria bacterium
CTCGCCATCACGACCGACGTCATGGTGGGCTTCCCGGATGAGGCCGAGGCCGACTTCGCGGATACCCAGGCGGTGGCCCGCGAGGCCGGTTTCAGCGGCATGCACGTCTTCCGCTATTCACCGCGGGCCGGGACCGCCGCGCCACGTCTCGGGCTGCCCGTGGATGATCCGGTGAGCCGCGACCGCAGTCATCGCCTGCAGGCGCAGGCGGAGGACCAACGCCGCGACTATGAGCGCCGGTTCATCGGCCACGATCTCCAGGTCATCTGGGACCGGCGCTTCCCGGGTCGGATCCGCGGTCTGAGCGACAACTACATCACGGTTCTGGCCGCAGATGGCGGGCAGGCGCTGGGCGCGCTGGCGACGGTCCGCCCCGTTGCGCCGGACGCCGAAGGGCTGCAGGCCTGATGGCGGAGGAGTGCCTCTTCTGCAAGATCTGGGCTAAGGAGGCGCCCGCCAAAGAGGTCCAGCGGGGCGACGACGTGCTGGCCTTCGAGGACATCCGGCCGGTTGCGCCGGCGCATATCCTGGTGATCCCCAAGGACCACATCCCGACTGTCAAGGATCTCAAGCCAGAGCAGGCGCCGCTGCTCTTCCGCATGATCGACCTCGCCAACCAGGTCGCTCGCGACCGTGGAATCAGCCGCGACGGCTACCGCCTGGTCATCAACCAGGGTCCCCAGGCCGGTCAGAGTGTGTACCACCTGCATCTCCACGTCCTGGGCGGCCGAGCCATGCGCTGGCCGCCGGGATAAGTCGACCTCAATTCACACGTTTGGTGGACAGTGACGGAGGGTAGGAGCCGGGCATGCCTGCGGTAACCGTCGACAATCCATTGGCGCTGCCCCGCATCCCGGAAGCCGACCCTAGCCGGCCGCAGCGCCCAATCGTATCCATCACCACCGCGCCCAGCGGCCTGGAAGGCGAAGGCTTTCCGGTGCGGCGCGCGTTCGCCGGGGTCGACCTCGACCTGCTCGACCCGTTCGTCCATCTCGACCAGATGGGCGAGGTCGAGTATGCACCCGGCGAGCCCAAGGGCACGGCCTGGCACCCCCACCGCGGGTTTGAGACCGTGACCTACATGATCGACGGCACGTTCCAGCACCACGACTCCAACGGGGGCGGCGGCGTGATCACCAATGGCGATACGCAGTGGATGACGGCGGGCGCCGGTATCCTGCACATCGAGGAGCCGCCCGAAGAGCTGGTCGCCTCCGGCGGTCTGTTCCACGGATTCCAGCTGTGGGTCAACCTGCCGGCCAGCATGAAATGGACGGCGCCTCGCTACCAGGACATCCGGGGCGGAAAGGTGGCCCTGCTCGCCTCACACGACGGGGGCAGCCTGGTCCGCGTGATTGCCGGCGAGGTGGCCGGCCATCCGGGCCCGGGCAACACGCACACGCCCATGGCGATGGTGCACGCCACCGTCAACCCGGGCGCGGAGCTGGTGCTCCCCTGGCGACGGGACTTCAACGCCCTGGCCTACGTCCTGAACGGGTCGGGCTCCGTGGGGCCGCACCGCCGGGCGATTCGGATGGGGCAGCTCGCCGTTTACGGTGCAGGTGATGTGATCAGCATGCGGGCGGATGCCCACCAGGAGACCCGCAGCCCGAACCTGGATGTGTTGATCATCGGCGGACTGCCTATCCGCGAGCCGGTGGCCTGGTACGGGCCGTTCGTGATGAACACCCGCGACGAGATCCAGCAAGCTCTCCTCGACTACCACGCGGGGCGGCTGGGGACGGTCCCAGCCGAGCACGCCACTCCCTGACGAGAGCCCGCCCATAAGTCTCCCCACCTCAAAATCCCTCCCAGTGCGGGAAGGGCAGGCTGGGGTGTCTAAGATTCCAGCTCCGGCCGCGTCACATCGAGGTTGGCCAAAGCCCTCGTGTATTTCCTTCCCGGCCTCGATTGGCCGCTCAAGGTCGCCATCGGCGGGCTGGTGACAGCAGCTGGGCTCGCGCTCCTGAGGCCACCTCGTCGGGGGCCTCTCCGCTTTGCCCTGGCGATCTGCACGATCCAGGTGGGCGCGCTGACGGCGATCCGGGGCGTGGTGGCCATCAACCCGGCCAGCTGGTGGCAGTACCTCCTCCCCTTCGCGCTGGTCGTGGTCCCAGCGCTCTTCGCAGCCGTGATCCTGAGCCGGCTGGGTTGGTGGCGGCTGGTCGGGTTCACGCCTCCAGCCGAGTGGCGCCCTTCTCCGCTGGTGGTGCCGCTAATGCTGACGCTCGTTCTGCCGGCGGTCGGGCTCTCCGCCCACGGATTCATGCCCACGACTGCCATGATCCTGGCCCTGCAGGTCGGCTTCATGCTGATCGACGTCTCCATGGAAGAGGTCATCTATCGGGGCGTCGTGCTCGAGGCGCTGCGGCCGTTCGGGCTGTTCTGGCCGATTGCGCTGTCCTCGGTCCTGTTCGGGCTCAGCCACGCGGACAATTTCTTCCTTCCCGGCACCGACCCGGTGGGCGTCTGGTACCAGATGTTCGAAGCGGTCCTGATCGGCGTGCTGTTCGCCTGCGCGCGGCTGCGGCTGAACGCGATCTGGCCGGTGATCGCGGTGCACGCCGCCTACGACATGATGCTGCTGCTCGCCTTCGGACACGCGTTCCCGGTGGCGCCCACCCCGGCCGGCTTCCTGGTCGACACGCTGGTCAACCTGTGTCTGGCGGCAATCGCCTTGATTCTCGTCGGTCGCGTTCCGCGGCGGAGCGTCCGACAGCGGGAGGCCGCCTGAGATGAGGTCGATCGGTCGCGTCTTTCCGGTTGCCGCCCTGTTCGGGTCCGGGGCCTTACTGCTGGTGGACCTCGCGGTGTCGCCGATGTTTTCCTATCGACTCCCGCAGCCCGACTTCTACGTGTATTACCTGGCCGCTCGGATCGGGCGCGCCCACGGCTGGGGTCTGATGTACGACCCCTCGGTCTTCCGTCCGGCGATCACGGCGGCGGTGGGGCGGTACCTCCCCTATCTCAATCCGCCGCTTCTGGCCTGGATCGTGACCCCGCTGAGCTGGTTGCCGTACCGGCTGGCCGCCTGGCTCTGGACCGGCGTGCTGGGCGCCGCGTTAGTAGCGACGTGGTTCATCGCCGCCCCCGGGCGGCCGCTACGCCGAGTGATCTCCCTCATTGCCGCCGCCGCCGCCCTGCCGGTGTTCACCAGCTTTCTGTTCGGGGAAGTAAGCCTGGTCATCGTGTCCGCCGTCGCGGTGGCCTGGTGGCTCACTGACCGCGGTCGGCCGTGGGCGGCCGGGCTGGTCCTGGCCGCGATGAGCCTGAAGCCGCAGATCGCGTTCCTGGTTCCCCTGGCGTTGCTGGCGGCCGGGCACTGGCGCGTCTTCCTCAGCTGGCTGGGAGCCACCGGGGTGATCGCCGGCGTCTCGCTGCTCGCGGTTGGCACGCAGGCGATCCGTGACGTGCGGCACTCGCTCGGCTTGGCGGCCGGCACGCCCGGACCCATCCAGGTCTCGCTTCTGCACCAGCTCCCCTGGCCGCTGCTCAGCGCGGCGGCCATGGTGGCCGTGGCCGGGCTCTTCGTGATCGTGGTGATCTCGGCGGCGGGCGGCCGCCCCGCGCTGCCGATGGCGGCCGGGCTGTTGGCCAGTGCGCTGCTCAGTCCCTACCTCAATTTCTACGATCTGGCCGGGCTGGTGCTGGCCGGCTGGTTGGTCCTGCGCACCAACCCCCCGATGTGGCAGCGCTTCATGCTGGTCGTCCTGTACGTGCCCCTCTACCTGGCCCCGGTGTGGCCGCTCGCGACCGTGGTGGGCGAATGCGGCTGGCTTGCCAGCCTGGTTATCCTCGGCCGGCTGCAGCGTGACCAGACTTTACCCCGGCGTCACCAAGTCGCGGCATGAACGCCACGGATGCAACCGAGTTCGTAACGAGAACGCAATAGCCTGTGGGCAAATGCGCCTACCCTTCCGTGCCGTGCCGCGGCCGAAGCGCCGCCGCCCAACGGCCGGCCTGATCCTCATCTCCGGCCTCGTTCTGGCGGCCTTCCTGGCCGTGCGGATGGTGCCGGAGGACTACGAGGTCGGGCCTTTCAAGCTGGAGTGGGGTTCGGGCTGGTCGGCGCTGCAGGCCGCCCTCTTCCAGGCGCACGATCCAGGAGAGGCCTTCTGGCTGATCATCAAGGTTGTCACCACGCCGCCCCGTGTGGTCTGGGCCCCCACCACGCCGGCGCCCCGGGTCGCGCTGGCCCCGCCTGCGCCATCGCCGAGCGCCCTCGCACCGGCCGGAAACCCGTCGCCAACGCCGCGGCCGACGGGCTCCAGCAGCCCAGCGCCGTCATCGTCTTTACGCCCGATCAGTCCTACGCCTACGCCAACCGGTATTGGCGTGAGCCCATCGCCGTCCGCTTCGCCCAGCCCGAGCTCCTCGGCGTCCGCGACGCCCACGCCGACCCCAACGCCTACGGCCAGCGGAACGCCGACACCGACGCCGACGCCTACGCCAACACCGACGCCTACACCCACGCCGACGCCGACCCCGACTCCAACACCAACGCCTACGCCAACCCCGACCCCGACGCCCACGCCGTCACCCACCCCTTGCCCGAAATTCCAGGGCGGCATCTGCAAGAACTGATGGCTTAGACCGGATCGGGGGTTAGGCCGCCGTGGTGCCGGATTCCCCCCAGTGCTCGGCAGCGCCCCCGCCCTTCGACTTGGCCCGATAGAGCGCCTCGTCCGCATGGGCAATGAGGAGGCTGGCGCTGTCGCCGTCTTCCGGGAACACGGCAATCCCGATGCTAAATGCCAGGGCGATCT
>DASPZT010000293.1:0-6418 GCA_035636135.1 Candidatus Limnocylindria bacterium
CCTGGACGACGATGTCGTCCCGACTCCCTGTCTCCTTGCCGAACATGCTCGGGCCCACGGCAACGCCAGGGACCTCGCCGTGATCGGACCGCTGCTCCCGCCCGTTGGCCTGCGCGCTCCCTGGATCCGGTACGAGACCCAGACCCTGGAAAAGCAGTACCAGGCGATGGAGGACGGGCGTTGGGCCCCATCGCCTCGCCAGTTCTACACCGGCAATGCCTCTGTCCGGTTGGAGCACCTCCGCCGGGCTGGCGGGTTTGACGCTGCTTTCCGGCGGGCCGAAGACGTGGAACTGGGCTTCCGGTTGCAGCGGCTGGGGGTCAAGTTCGTGTTCCACCGCCTGGCGGCAGCCACCCACATTGCCTCGCGGCCGTTCGCTGCCTGGCTGCGCAACGCCTATGAGTACGGCCAGGCCGACGTCGCCATGGCCCAGCTCAAGGGAGAAAGCCACATCCTCGAATCGGTGGCGCGTGAATTTCACTGGCGGCATCCTTATACGCGCCGGCTGGTTCGGTTCGGGCTGCGCCACCGCCGGATTGCCTCGCCACTGCCCGTGGTTGTCCGCCTGATGGCGCGGCTGGCCATGGCGACGGGTCGCTCCAGCATCGCCTATGGGCTCTGTAGCGGCATCTTCAACCTCTACTACTGGTATGGCCTGAGTGACCGGCTCGGCGCCGTTCAGGCGGTCGAAGCCCTCCTGGCGTCGCAGGCAGGCCTGGCCGCATCAATGCGGAGCGAGCGATTCCCGGTGAGGGTGCGGCCATGACCCGGCCGACGGTAGTCGTGTGCACCCGCGACCGCCCAGACTCCTGCCAGGCCGCTGTCGCCAGCGTGCTCGAGGCTCGGACCGAGCAATGCCAGATCATCGTGGTTGACCAGAGCCGCGACGAACGCACCCGCATGGCCCTCGAGGCGCTGACCTCCGACGCGGCGGTCCTCGTCTACGTCAAAAGCGCCCGGCGCGGGCTCTCGGCGGCCCGCAACGAGGCCGCCCGGGCGGCGATGGGAGACCTCCTGCTGTTTACGGATGACGACTGCCTGGTGGACCCCGATTGGGTCCGTGCCTGGTGCCGCGTGCTGCAGGATCCAGCGATCGGGATCGGCTTTGGAGCCGTCAGCAGCCCCCGCTGTGACATGACCACGGGCTATATCGCGGACTTTCACCTCTGCGACGGCACGTACGGCCGCGAGCTCTTTCTCCGTGGCGCGGGCCAGGTCGCCATGGGCGCCAACATGGCTCTCCGGCGTGAGCTGTGGGAACGGGTTGGTGGTTTCGACGAGGGCCTCGGGGCCGGCACCCGATTCCCGTCGGCGGAGGATCTCGACATGGCCTACCGAGTAGTCCGGGCCGGATTCCTGATCCGCCACACGGTGGAGGCTCGGGTGCGGCACCTGGGATATCGGTCCGGAGCGGGCGCCTCGACCCTGGTCCGCGGCTACGTCACCGGGATCGCGGCGGCGTACACGAAGCACGTGCGCTGTGGCGACCGGTTTGCAGCCCGGCTGCTGGCGCTGGAGACAGGTCGCCATTTCCTCGGTGTCTTGCGCCGTGCGGTGGAACGGACTCGGCCCCTGGGGGTTCGGAGCCTGCTGGCGTATCTCGTTGGGGCTGGCTCCTCGTGGACTCACTCGCTGGACGTGGAGCGACGCCTGTACCGACCGGAGGATCACAGCCATGCGGCCTGAGCCGGCGCTCTCAGTTGTCATCCCCACCTGGAATCGGGTCGATGACCTGGCGCGGACGCTCGACGTGCTGCGCCGGCATGCGGGACCACCCTTCGAAGTCATCGTGGTGGACAACGCTTCCACTGACCAAACGGTCGATCGGGTGCAGCGCTGCTACCCGGAGGTCCGACTCCTCTGCCTCCCCTGCAATCTGGGGCCCACCGGTGGACGAAACGTTGGCGTGGCGAACGCCAAGGCTCCCTACGTCGTCCTCCTCGACAGTGACGCCGAGCCGCGGCCGGGTGCGCTGGAGGCCATCTACCGACGGCTGGCCGCCGACCCGCGGCTGGGTGCCGTCAATGCGCTCCAGCTCGACGGCGCGACCGGGAAGCCCTGGTGGTGGTGGGGCGCGTATGGGTATCCGGAATCGGAGTTCCTCGACCAGGAATTCGATACAGCTTTCAAGCTCGAGGAGGGTGCAGCCGGCGTCCGGCGCGATGTCTACCTGGAGGTGGGCGGCTTCGACGAGCGCTTCTTCTGGGCCGTCGAAGGCCGGGACCTGGCCGCCCGGATTGTGGGCGCCGGCTACGCGATCCGTTACTGCCCCGAGGTCCAGTTCATCCATCGCGCTGACTCAAACCGGCCGGCCAGCAACCCCGTGTACCAGATGGATGGCCGGCTCTACTACGAGTTCCGCAACGAATTCTGGTACACGTGGAAATACTTTCCGACCGGCTGGGCGATGGCGAAGACAGTCCACAACCTGGGGATCAATTTTGTCACTGCGCTCCGGGAGCACTCAGTCCGGTCATACCTCCGGGGGTACCGCGACGGCGTCCGGGGACTGGGCTGGGTGCTGAAAGAACGCCAGCCGCTGCCCAAGCATCTCCTGTATCAAGTGGTGAGCCGATCCAGCCGGCGCTGGCTTGGCCGGGCAGCCCAGGATCGCGGCCACCTTGAAGAATCGATCCTATGAGCGCTCGCTATCGGCTGGTCTTCTTCATGCAGCAGGTCCTCGGCCACGTCACGCATTCCGCCAACTTGGAGAGTATCGTGCGCGCGGACCCTGAAGTCGAACCGGTCTGGGTCCCCATCACCTACTGGCAGGTCGGAGGCGTGATCGAACGGCTTCCCGTGGTCCCGCCGCACCTCAAAGGCTCGGTCCGGGCCGTGAAAGAGGTGTGGCGGATCCTGCTGCGGGAACGGGCGGACGCCATCGTGTTCAACACCTCCGCCCTGGCCACCTCGGTGACCTCCTGGATCAAAAGGGTCCCGACCGCGATCTCCCTCGACGTCACGCCGCGGCAGTTCGACCGGGAGGCCGCGTTCTTTGGGCATCGAGCGGATGGGGACACCCCCCTGGCTCGGTGGAAGCATCGGGTCAACTGCCGGGTCTTCGATCGCAGTGCCCTCCTGGTGCCCTGGTCGTCCTGGGTCAGAACATCGTTGGTGGAGGAATACCGGGTCGCGCCGGCCAAGATCGAGATCATTCCCCCGGGCGTCGATCTCGCTGGCTGGGACCGGGTGGAGCAGCCTCGGTCGGGCCTGCCGCAGGTGCTCTTCGTCGGAGGCGACTTCGCCAGGAAGGGCGGCGATTCTGTGGTGGAGTGGTTTCGGCAACGCGGCCGGGGTCTGTGCGAGCTGCGGATCGTGACGAGCGATCCGGCGGCCACGGCCCTGGAGGCTCCCGACATTCACGTGCATCGAGACCTCCGTCCCAACAGCCAGGCTCTCAGGCAGCTGTATTGGCGGAGCGACCTGTTGGTTTTACCGTCTCGCAGCGAACCGTTCGGGATCGCCTGCGTGGAGGCGCTCGCCGCGAGCCTGCCGACCGTCGTCACGGCGGTGGGCGGCCTGACCGACATCGTCGAGGACGGTGTCAATGGTTACGTCATTCCCCCCGGCGATGCCCAGGCGCTCGATGCCGCCCTCCAGGCGCTCCTCCGCTCGCCGGAACGCCGCCTCTCGATGGGTGCTGCCGGCCGCCGGATGGCCCTCGAACGCTTCGACGCGGAGCGAAACGGGCGGCGTTTCTTAGCCCTGATCAAGGCGGCGGTGGAGCGAGCCCGGTCGGGCTCCAGAGGACTCGCCGGAGAGGCGGCAGCCCGTGAGGCCTGAGTCGACGCCTGGAGACGGCTAATGAGCCTGCGCCCATCGATAGTCCTGCCCACCCGGGATCGCCCCGACTTGTGCCGCGACGCGGTCCGGAGCTTGCTGGTGGCTCGAACGACGGGGTGCGAGATCATCGTGGTGGACCAGAGCGCCGACGATCGTACCCGCCTGGCTCTGGGCGCGCTACCCGATGGTCTGGACCCGATCACGTACATTCGGAGTCCACGGCGAAGCGCCTCGGCCGCTCGGAATGAGGGGTGCCGCGCGGCGGCGGGCGAGGTCTTCCTGTTCACGGACGATGATTGCGTGGTCGACCCCGATTGGGTGCGCGCGTGGTGCCAGGAGTTGGAGCATGCGCCGAGGGTCGGGATCGCGTTCGGCACCGTGCGGGCGCCTCAGCCGACCCGGCCGACTCACGATGCTGGGCCCGGGCCTCCGCCTCCTGCGATGACCCCAGGAGTCTCATTCAGCTTCGATCCTGTTCGCGGCTACGTGGCGGGATTCACCCCATCGGTCGGGGAGCATGGTCTCGAGCTCTTCCGCCGCGGTCCAAGCTGGATCGGGATGGGTGCATCGATGGCGCTACGACGCGACGCCTGGGACACGGTCGGAGGCTTCGACGAAGGATTGGGGGCGGGCACCGGATTGCTGGCGGGCGAAGAAGTTGATCTCGCCTACCGGGTCGCACGTGCCGGATATCGCATCGGTCACTTTGAGCTTGCCCCAGCCTGGCATCACGGGTTCCGGGCCGGGGCAGCCGCCACGGCTCACATCCGAGGCTACATCGCTGGGACGGCGGCCCTGTACGCGAAGCACGTGCGGTGCGGCGACGGATTGGCCATGTGGCTACTGGCGGCGGAGAGTTGGCGATACGGCCGAGACGTCCTCCGACAGACTCTCCGGCGCTCACGGCCACTGGGTCTCCGGAACCTGGTCGCACACGTGGAGGGGATCCGCTGCTCGTGGACGCGGCCGCTGGACGCTCGCCGCCGTCTCTACCCCCCTGAGGACCTGGCCCGCCGCTCTCCCGGACCGCGTCCGCGGATCTCTTCCGTCGAGTGGCAGCCCGGGAGGGAATCGCCATGACCCCGAGACCCGTGGTGATCCTGTGCACCCGCAACCGGCCGGAGTCGTGCCGGCAAGCTCTCTCGAGCCTGCTGGCTGCCCGCCGGGTCGGATGTCAGATCATCGTGGTCGATCAGAGTGCCGACGAGCGTTCCCACTCGGCGCTGCGGCTCATCCCGGGGGCGCCAGAAGCGATTACGTACGTGCGCAGCCCCCGCCGGGGACTGTCAGCCGCGCGCAACGATGGGGTCAAACTGGCCGATGGTGACCTGCTCCTGTTCACCGACGACGATTGCCGGGTCGAGCCCGACTGGGTTGAGGCCTGGTGCCGTGGCCTGGAAGGACTCCCCATGATCGGGATTGCGTTCGGGGCCGTCGCCTCTCCGGCGGTAGATCGTCGCGCCGGGTTTGTCTCCGAATTCTGCCCGACCGATCGGAGCTTCGGGATCGAGCTCTTTCGGCGGCGGGTTCCAATTGGCATTGGCGCCAACATGGCGCTTCGGCGTGAGGCGTTAGACCGTGTGGGGCCGTTTGACGAAGGGCTGGGCGCAGGCACGCCCGTGGCCGCCGGCGAGGAGCTGGATTTCGCCTACCGAGTCGTCCGGGCCGGCTACCAGGTCGGGCATCTGACGGCGCCGCGCGTCTGGCACGACGGCTACCGGGCGGGGGTGGACGCAACCCGGCTCTACGCCGGTTACGTGACGGGAACCGCCTCCATGCACGTCAAGCACGCCCGCTGCGGTGACCGGGTTGCGGCGGCGTTGATCCTGGGTGAGGTGGCCGGGCGGCTTGGATATTTATTGCGCAGCAGCCTGACCGGTAGGCGCCCGCTCGGTGCCCGAAGCGTTGCCTCCTACCTCACCGCGGCTATGGCGTCGTGGCGACGGCCATTGGACCGTCGGCGGCGCCTCTACCGCGCCGAGGACAATGTCTGGCCGGTCGAGGCCAGACGCTCGGAGGTGCCGGCCAGATGAAGATCGCGCTGGTTTCTCGCGAGTTTCCGCCGCATCCGCAGGCCGGTGGGATTGCGACCTACACGGAAAAAACGGCCCGGGGCCTGGCGACGGCAGGGCACGAGGTCCACGTCTTTACGGAGATGTGCCCCGGTGCCGACGGCTACCCCGGGCTCGCCGGTGTCCGCCTGCACCGGCTGCCCAACCCCCGCGTGCGGCCACGGGAGGCCCGCCTGCTCCGTCGGGCCATCGACGTCGCTCGGGCCATTCGCCACGAGGCACCATTCGACATCGTGCAGGCCTGCGAGTGGGAAGGGGAGGCATCAGTGTACGCGTTGAGCCCCGCTGCCCCGCTCCTTACGCGGCTGGCTACCCCTCGCTACCTGGTCAACGCCTTGAACCAGGCTTCCCCGGCGATGCGCCGGCGGTGCGTGGTCCAGGCCGGGCTGGAGCGCTGGCAGACGCGACGCAGCACGCGGATCGTCTCGCCTTCCCAGGCGCTGGCAGATGTGGTGGCACGCGACTGGCGCATTGCGATGGACAGGATCGTGGTCGTGCCCACCGGCATCGAACCGCCGCGCGTCGACCCAGCGGCGGTACTTCCCGCACGGCTGACCAACCGC
>DASPZT010000294.1:0-4792 GCA_035636135.1 Candidatus Limnocylindria bacterium
GAGGCAGCCCAGGTGCAGCAGCTGGTGTCGGCCTACCGGCCAGGCGCGATCGTCGTGTCACGCTACGGCGACCACACCGGCAACCCCCAGGTCTACGACGCCAGGTTCTTTGGCGAGCTGAGCCAGATCGAAGGAGACCGAGGTGGGCGGCCGGTGGCGGATCGTCATCCGGAAGCTGTGATCGAGGTCGAATTCGAGGACCGGGCCGGCGAGGACATCGACACCCCCCAGGATTGGGACCGGGTCAGGCGATTGCGCTAGCCAGCCGGCGGGCGGTGCAGGTGGCGATCCAGAAGGCTCCCGTCAGCAGGACCGCGTCCAGCCGCCAGCCGTAGACGGTGCCGGCTGCGGCCACCGAGTCGATCAGGCTGTGAAGTGTGTTGCCCATCTCTATCGTTCCTGTCTGAGACCAGCTTCGCGCCGGCGGATGAGGCCAAAGACAAAGCCACCTGAGAGGAGCCTGAGAACCGGGCTAGTGCGGTGAGGGGCTCGGGCTGGGGAAGGCGGCCGACCCGCTGGTGAGCTGCTCCAGCTGCGCCAGCAGCTGGCCGACGATCTTCATTTCGGCGGCATAGCCCGTAAAGTCGCCGTTGCGCAGGTCGGCCTGGGCGGCCAGATAGTGCTGGTTCGCCTGGGCGATTAGCTGGGCGACGGTTCCGGTCGCCGGCGGCCCGGTGGGACCCGGCTGCGTCGGCGCCGCCGTCCCGAGCAGGGCTGCCAGCGCCTTGTCCAGGGTGTCTTCCATCGCTACTTGCTCCCCGGTGGCGGCGATGACCTTCTTCAATTCGGGGATCTTGAGGTTCTCCGATTGCAGGTAGATGGGCTCCACATAGAGCAGCGAGTTCTCGATAGGGAGGACGAGGAGGTTGCCGCGAATCAGATTCGACGCCCCCGACTGGTTGAGGAGGCTGAACTGCGACTTGATGGCGGGTGCCTGGTCGATGTTGGACTCGACCTGCTGCGGCCCGACGATCAAGCTGGCCTTCGGGAAGCGGAAGTCGAGCATCTTGCCGTAGTTGGGCAGGTCTGAACGGGCCGCCAGGTAGGCGATCATGTTGTTCTTTTGGTACGGCGTATAGGGCAGGATGGTGAAGAACTGTTCCTGGGTTTCGCCGGGCAGCTTCATGATCACGTAGAACGGGCGGATCTCGACTGGAGGCACGCCTGGTTGCAGGCTCTCGGTCGCGATGTCCCAGAGGTCCTGCTTCGTGTAAAAGACGACTGGGTCGGTGATGTGGTAGAGCCGGAACATCTGGGTTTGGAGGCTGAACAGGTCTCGTGGATACCTGATGTGCGCCTGCAGTCCCGCCGGCATCTCCGCGAATGGTCGAAAGAGCCCGGGGAAAATGGCGGCATAAGTCCGGATCACGGGGTCCTTCTGGTCGATCTGGTAGAAGGTGGTGCTGCCGTCGTAGGCGTTGATCACGGCCTTGACCGAGTTGCGAACGTAGTTCACACCCGGGAACAGAATCGGATCGAGACTTGGTTGGCTGTAGGGATAGTGGTCGCTGACGGTGTAGGCGTCCTGGATCCAGTAGAGCTTGCCGTCGACGACCACGATGTACGGGTCGGCGTCGAACTGCAGGAAGGGGGCCAGCGCGGCGACGCGGTCCTGGACCCGCCGCCGGAAGAGCGCCTGGGTGTCCGGGGTCAACTCGCTGCTGAGCAGGATGTTCAGGTCACCGAAGCGGACCGCGAGGGCAAGCCGGCGGAGCGCCGATGTCAGCGCGACCCCGTTCGAGCCGCTCCAGTGGGTAGACGAATCAGCGCCATCGACTTCCGGCTGGTGGGAATGAGCGAGGACATAGTCGTTCGTATGCCGGCCGAAGTAGATGCCGGGCTGAGTCACCTCGGGCTGGCCCGCCGGCGGGATGTCCTTGAGGGTGAGCACCGGGAGGCCCTGGTCGGTTGCCTCGTTGGCCCGGGCCGCCACCACGCCATAGCCATGCGTGTACTGGAGCTTCAGGCCCACCCAGGTCTGGGCGGATGCCTGAAGATTCAGCGGCGCGACCTCCCGTGCTTCCAGCAATAGCTGCAGGTAGGTCCCGTTCAGGTTGTAGCGGTCGACCGCGACGTCATGCGGGTCGAAGTCGTAGTAGGTTCGCAGCGCCTGGTTCTGTCTCAACACCTGGGGGAGCGCCAGCTGCGGATCCCAGAGGCGGGCGTTCTGCACCGTCAGCGGGTTGCGGGCGACCTGGTCCGCCGTCACCGCGGCCTGGGGGGAGAACGGCTGATCCGTAATGCTGGCCAGGTCATAGGCCTGCCGGGTGAAGGCGATCTCGTTCGCGATATAGGGCGTCTCCCGATGCACCTCATCGGGCGTAACCTCGAAGCGCTGGATGATCCCAGGAAAGATGACTAAAAGCAGCAGCTGGCCGCCCAGCCATCCCACGACGCCGAACACGAGCGGGGCCACCAACGCCAGGCGGGCGTTGACCAGCAGGCCGATGGTCATCAGCACCATCAGGCCGACCATGATCCAGTAGGCCGGGACCCGGGCCCCCAGGTCCGCGTAGCCGGCCCCAAAGACGAAGCCATGCTTGCTCAGCAGGATCTCGTACAGGTCCAGCCGGTAGTTCCAGGCCAGCAGGGCGGCGAAGAGCGCGCCCAGGATCGAGAGGTGGCGAATGATCCGCGTGGTCAGGGTGAAGGTCTGCAGTCCGGTCCGGGACGCGTGCAGGGCGAAGGCGCCCAGCCCGACCACAATGACCGCACCCAGCAACCAACCCCAGACGAACCGATAGAAGGGGAGGGTGAAGACGTAGAACCCGACGTCCTTGTGCCAGACCGGATCCTGGGTGCCGAACGGCGTCTGGTTCAGGAAGGTCAGGATGGTTTGCCACTGCCCCGCGGCAATGCGGGCGAAGATCAACCCCAGGAGGAGCACCCCCAGCCCGGCTAGGACCGTACCCGGCGATCGCGTGACACGCTGCCGGATGCCGATAGTCGACAGCCGGCGGCCGGATCGGAGCGCCACCGCCGCGTTGACGCCGGCGAAGGCCCAGAACACGAGCGCAAAGACGAAGAACGTCAGCAGCTGGGCCCGGAACCGAGTGCCAAAGACGCTCCCGAACCCCAGCGCGCGAAACCAGAGCCAGTCCGTGTAGAGGGTGGCAAACGGCTGGAGCAGGAATAGGAACAGCACCAGCAGGACGATCAGCACGATCCAGCCGATCAGGAAGGGCGAGAGCCGGATGGTCGGGAACGCCGGTTGGGGCGGCACGCGCCGAATCGGGGGTTCCTCCGAGTCGAAGAACCCCGGCGGGAAGCCGCCGCCGCGCCTAGCCATGCAGCGCCCCAGTGCGAATGGCGCTGCGTCCCATAAAGAGGTGGGCCCCCAGCTTGTGCTCCAGGGACGCCTCGATCCCGAGCAGCCGGTTGTACTTGGCTACCCGTTCGGACCGAGAGGGAGCCCCCGTCTTGATCTGGCCGCAGCCGGTGGCCACGGCGAGATCGGCGATGAACGTGTCTTCCGTTTCGCCTGAGCGATGGGAGACGACCGCGCCCCAGCTGGCCTGGCGGGCGACGGCCATCGTGTCCAGGGTCTCGGTGAGCGTGCCGATCTGGTTCAGCTTAATCAGGATGGCGTTGGCCGCGCCGGACTCGATCCCCCGGCGGAGCCGAACCACGTTGGTCACGAAGAGGTCATCGCCAACCAGCTGGACCCGGTCGCCGAGGCGCGCGGTCAGGCGCTGCCAGCCGTCCCAATCGTCCTCGGCCAGCCCGTCTTCGACGGAAAGAATGGGGTACCGGGCGCACCAGCCGGCCCAGACATCGATCAGCTGGTCGCTGTCCAGACTGCGGCCCTCGCCCGGCAGGCGATACTGCCCATCCCGGTAGAGCTCCGAGGTGGCCGGGTCGAGCGCCAGGAAGATCTCCTCTCCCGGCCGGTGGCCGCTGCGTTCGATGGCCTCCAGAATCAGGATGATGGCGTCCTCGTTCCTCCCCAGTTCGGGCGCGAAGCCACCTTCGTCACCCTGACCGGTGCTCAGCCTGCGCTCGTGCAGCAGGGCCCTCAGGGCGTGGAAGACCTCGGCGCCCCAGCGCAGCGCCTCGGCGAAGGTCGGCGCGCCGGCCGGAACGATCATGAACTCCTGGAAGTCGACGTTCGTGTCGGCGTGCCGGCCGCCGTTCAGGATGTTCATCATCGGCACCGGCAGGCGCGGGCCCTGCTCGGTGGCCAGCCACATCCAGAGCGGCTTATCGGCAGCCGAGGCCGCCGCCCGGGCGGCCGCCAGCGAAACGCCCAGGATGGCATTGGCCCCCAAGCGGGATTTATTTGCCGTACCGTCCAGCGCGATGAGTCGCTGGTCGAGGGCGCGCTGGTCGGTGGGGTCCTGGCCACTGACCGCGTGGGCGATTTCGCCGTTGACGTTGGCCACGGCCTGCAGCACCCCCTTCCCGCCATAGCGGGTGGGGTCCCCATCTCGGAGCTCGACCGCCTCGTGAGCCCCGGTCGAGGCTCCGGAAGGCACGGCCGCCGTTCCGCGATGCCCGGAATCCAGCTTGAGCTCGACCTCGACGGTGGGGTTTCCGCGGGAGTCGAGGATCTCGCGAGCCTGGACGTACGCAATCCGTGGCATCGCTAGAAGTCGCCATCATCGCCGGTGTCCGAATGATGGCCCCCTTCCTCCAGCTCGTCCACGGCGTCATCGAGGTCCTCGCGCATCTCGTCGTCCCCCAACTCCTGGCCCATCTTGCGCGCCCAGCGGGCCACGCTATGGGGATCGTTCTCGTCCACATCGCCCAGGTCTGCCCGGTCCGCCATGCTCTCCATCCGGCTGTCCTCCGA
>DASPZT010000295.1:0-2103 GCA_035636135.1 Candidatus Limnocylindria bacterium
GGCGGAAACCCCTAGCCTCCCCGCCTCCTCCATCACGGCGGGCGTGTCGTCATTGCTAAGGACGATGACCGGGATGCTCGATGTTGCTTCCTCCCTGCGGAGGACGGCAAGCGCGGCCAGCCCACTCAGCCGGGGCAAATGAATGTCCAGGATGATGGCGTCAGGCAGCAGCGAGCCTGCCAGGTCGAAGCCTGACACGCCGTCTCGAGCCACGTCGACTTCATAGCCGCCGCGACGCAGCTTTGACGCGTACAGCTCCGCTACTCTTGAATCGTCCTCGATGATCAGGACGTGCCCGGCTGCCATGGGTGCGCTTAGCCGCCGCCATCTTACACCCGATTGGCGTGGCGTCGACTAGGCGAATGTACCTAAACTTGCGGTTCCGTGGACACAGCGTCCTTTTGCGTGTGCAGATGTACGCACCGTGAAAGGGATAGTGCCGGACGTGGTTTCGCCCAGCCTGAATCCGGGCTAGTAGCCGCAGCTCAACGGTTGCAGGGTCCCATCCGGATTGAATGCGAGCGGGCTCAGCAGGATGGGGGCCGCCGTCTGGCTTTCCTGCTGGTGGCCGTTCCAGATGTCGAGCCACTCATAGGTCTGGCCGTTCAGCGTCACCACGCCGTTCGGCTGACCACCGCACGCGTCCGACCTCACCACACCGCCAAACTGCCAGGACACCAGCGGATCGCGGCTGGTGAAGTAGGCCATCTGGGTGCCAAAGCAGTATCCGCAGGCCCCGTAGCTGACCGTCATGACCCATTCCGGGCCGTTGCGGAACAGGCCGGGCCCTTCGATGCCCGGCTGGCCCAGCGAGCCGGACTTGATGGTGTAGCTCCCATTGCGGGATTGCAGGGAGATATCCATATGGTGGTTGGCGACCGCTAACCAGAGGTCGCCTTCCCCGACCGTGTCGTAGTACACTCCCTCACTCCACCCGCCCGCGACGCTCGACCACGCCCGGAAGACAAAGGGTCCGGTCGGACTCTCGCCGTGCAGCACCGCGATTCGATTGAGCCTTGGCACATCGAGCCACATCGTGAAGCCGCCGTCGATCGCCACCACCCGCGGCTCGAAGCATCCGCCCGGCTCGGGCCAGCCGCTGCCGCCGCACCACCGTTGCCAGGCGCTCGTGCTCGCGTCGAACGCAAATCCGGTGGGGGTCCAGGTGGTCAGGTCGGGGCTGGTATAGATGCGAACCCCACAGTAGGGAGAGGGAACGCCCCACTGGAATCCGCACCCGTAGCTGGTCCCGTACAGGTAATAGGTTCCGTTGATTTGCTTGAGATCACCATCATGGGCGTCGATCCCCGAGATGTGGATCGCTCCCGTCGGGATCGGCACACTAGCGTCCGAGTTCACCGGCGTCGCGCCTGCGCCAAGGAGGGCTACCGCCGACATGCCGAGGCCAAGCGTGGCGATCAGCAAATACAGGCGTAGCAGGTGAGTCCCCAGCCTCCCCATGGACAAGGAATAGCCCATCGACCCTAGCCAAACAACAAAGACCGGGTCGCAGTTCGGTTCCGGCCCGGCTGCAGGTCGATGGCACAAGGTTCTCCCCTCCCCCCGGGGAGGGGGTAGCCGTGAGGTGCCAACTCCTGACGCCCAGCTGGTGTAGTCTGGCGGCACCCGCGGGGGGCAGACTGGGAGGTCAGATGACGAAGAGGAGCGACCAGGCCGAGCCGACGGTCTTCGGGTGTTTCTCTGTCCAGAGTGTCGCGGACGCCTACCAGAAAATCTACCTTCCCCGGATCTTCATTCCCTGGGGAAAGCGGCTGATTGAACGAGCGCAGCTCCAGCCCGGGGACGCCGTGCTTGATGTGGCGACCGGACCCGGCACCGTCGCCAGGCTCGCCGCCGAGCGGGTGGGCCCCCGAGGCCGGGTGGTCGGCGCCGACATCAGCCCGGCGATGATTGCGATCGCAAACGGCAAGCCACCCGTTCCAGGCGGGGCGGCGCTCGAGTACGTGGTGTCGCCGGCGGCGCCGCTGGCGGTGCCTGACGAGGCCTTTGATGTGGTGACCTGCCAGCAGGGCCTGCAGTTCTTTCCCGATCGCGGCGCCGCCATCGCGGAGATGCATCGCGCCCTCCGGCGCAATGGCCGAC
>DASPZT010000296.1:0-3862 GCA_035636135.1 Candidatus Limnocylindria bacterium
TCTCGTAGAAGAAGCGACCCGGGTTGTCGCGGTTGGCGCCGATGCCACCCACCCGGGCGGCCAGGTGGATTACCACGTCCGGCCGCTGGTCCGCATACATCCGGGCCACGTCGGCCTGGTGACTGAGGTCGTATTGCTGGCTGGAGAAAGTGAAGATCTCGGCCGGCTGCTGCGGCTGCAGCAGTTCCACCAGCCGACGGCCAAGGAACCCTCGGCCGCCGGTGACCGTGACCCGCCGGCCTGCCCACCAGCCCATCGTGACGGACGAGTAACGGGCCGCGGCCGGGAAATCTTTCTGTAGGATGGGCGGGCAATGGACGGCCCGCGCATCAATCCGTTCCTCAGCCGCCTGGCTCGCGGCCCACTGCTGGGCGACGGCGCCATGGGCACGCAGCTGCACCTGCACGGCATCCCGTTCGAGCGCTGCTTTGATGAGCTGAACCTGACCGAGCCGCACATCGTGGAAGAGATCCATCGCGAGTACATTCGGGTCGGCGCCGAGCTGATCGAGACCAACACCTTCGGCGCCAACCGGATCAAGCTGGCTCGCCACGGCCTGGAGGCGAAGGTGCGCGACATCAACCTGCGCGCGGTCAAGCTCGCCCGCGAGGCGCGCGAGGTCAGCGGCGAGCCGGTGTTCCTGGCGGGATCGGTGGGACCGATCGGCCAGACCCTGCAGCCGGTGGGCCGCATCACCCTGGCGGAGGCCCAGACCACCTTCCGCGAGCAGATCGAGGGCCTGCTGGAGGGTGGGGCCGACCTGCTGGTGCTGGAGACGTTCACCAACCTGCCCGAGCTGCTGGCCGCCGTGCAGGCCGCCCGGGCCGCCTGCGACCTGCCGGTGGTGGCCCAGATGACCTTCGCCGAGGACGGCCTGACGTTGAGCGGTGAGGAGCCGTCCCAGGTGGTGACCGCGCTGGAGGCGGCCGGAGTCAGTGTCATCGGGGTGAACTGCGGGGTGGGACCCCAGGTAGCTCTGCAGGTGCTGGAAACGATGCGGCCGCTGACCCGGCTGCCGCTCTCGGGGCAACCCAATGCCGGCCTGCCGACCCGGGTGGAGGGCCGCTTCTTCTACTTCGCCAGTCCCGACTATTTCGCCGACTACGCCGCCCGCGCCGCCGCCCTGGGGGTGGCGTACATCGGCGGCTGCTGCGGCACCACCCCGGCCCACATCGCCGCCATGCGGGCCGCCCTCAGCCCCAAGACCATGACCCACCCGGGGCGGCCGGTGCGCGCCGAGCCGGCCATCCCGCTCGACCTGTCCCCCACCGAGGACCTGCCGCCGACCCCTTTCGGCCAGCGCCTGCAGCAGCGGCGCTTCGTGATCAGCGTCGAGATCGACCCGCCCCGCGGCCTCAACCCGGCCAAGTGCATCGCCGGAGCGGAGCTGGTCAAAGACGCCGGCGCCGACGCCGTCAACATCGGCGACAGCCCCATGGCCCGGGTGCGCATGAGCGCCCTGGCGCTGGCGCTGATGATCCGGCAGCAGGTGGGCATCGACACCATCATCCATTTCACCAGCCGGGACAAGAACCTGATGGCGTTGCAGGCCGAGCTGATCGGGGCCCACGCCATGGGGGTGCGCAACGTCATCGCCCTCACCGGTGACCCGCCCCGGATCGGCGACTACCCCTCGGCGACGGGGGTGTGGGACGTCGACTCGATCGGGCTGATCAAGATCCTGAGCCGCCTCAACGAGGGCTACGACTGGCTGGGCACCTCCATCGGAAAGCCGGCGGCCTTCACCATCGCCTGCGCCGTCAACCCATCGGCCGAGGACCTGGAGATCGAGCTGGACCGGTTCCGGCAGAAGATCGAGGCCGGGGCCCACGTCGCCATGTCGCAGCCGCTCTACGACCGAAAGACCCTGGAGCGGTTCTTCCAGCGCACCGGCCCCCTGCCCATCCCCTTCCTGCTCGGCGTCCTGCCCCTGCAGAGCTCGCGCCACGCCGAGTTCATGCACAACGAGGTGCCCGGCATCGTGGTCCCCCAGGCGCTCCGGGACCGGATGCGCAAGGCAGGCGAGAATGGCATCCAGGAAGGGCTGGCCCAGTCGCGCGAGCTGCTGGAGGAAACTCGGGACCTGGTCCAGGGCGTGTACCTGATGCCCTCCTTCGGTCGCTACGAAATGGTGGGACAGCTGGTCAGCTGGCTGCGGGAGACCGTGAAGGCCCCCACGGGCTGATCGCAAAGTTCGTCCACTCGCCGGGTTATTCGCCTATGCGCTCTCCGGCGCGTCCGACGCCGCAGGTCCTGATCCTCTTCATCGCTGCCGCCCTGGCGCTGAACCAGGTACGGGCCACCGCGGCGACCTGGGGAACCTTCATCCTGCATCATCCGGGATTCTCCGACTTCAGCTCATGCTTCTACCTGATGGCGCGGGTGGGCCTGCACCTGGGATGGAGCCGGCTCTACGACCTGGGGGCCCAGCGCCAGGAATGGCTGGCTCTCGGGGGTCCCGACGCGATGCCCTGGTTCCCGACGCTCCTGGCGCCGCCGGTGGCCTGGCTGGCGGCGCCGTTCGCCCTGCTCCCGCTGCCGGTGGCGCTGGCCGGCTGGACGGCGCTGCTGGTCGGCCTGCTGTTCCTGGGTTGCCACCTGGTCGCCCTGGGACGCACCCGACTGGCGCGCTGGACCGCCGTGTGCGCGGCGCTGGCGCTCTTCCCGGTGCTCTTCGCGGTGGTGCTGGGTGACGTGTTGATCGTCGAGCTGGTTGCCGTCGCGGCGGCCTGGTGGTTTCTGAGACAGCGACGGGAGGTCGTCGCCGGTCTGCTGCTCACCGCGCTGGTGTTCAAACCACAGGTCGCCTTTCTCGTTCCTTTCACCCTGCTGGTCACCGGGTACTGGCGGACCGTCCTCAGCTGGGCAGTTGGGTCGGCCGGGATCGCGGCGATCGCGGTGGCCACCACCGGGCTCGATGGCATGCACGCCTGGGCCGTTCGGCTGGTCGGGGCGGCGGCCGCCGGACCCGAGGTGCTGGTGCCGGCGCAGTTCACCATCCAGGGGCTCCTCGGTCATGGCGTCGGACCCTTCTTCGTGCGGTGCCTCATCGTGGTGCTATCCCTAGCGGTGGCCTATCGCCAGCGAGCATCGGGAATCGCCCTGCCGATGGCGGTGGGGCTGGTCGGCTCTCTGTTGGTCACGCCGTATCTGCACGATCAGGATCTTGCCACGCTGTTGCTGGCGGGCGCGATTGCGCTGTATGGATCCCTCGACCAGTGGCAGCGCCGGATCCTGGTCGCTGGCTACCTGCTGCTGCTGGCCATCTCCTACTGGGGCTTCGATGGCCGGGGCGTCCTCCTGGGGCCGGTTCTGGTGGTCACCGAGATCGCCTGGGTGCTGGCTGCCTGGCGGCTCACGGCCTCACCCACGGCCGCGGCGCCCCTGGAGTCTGTGAGCCAACCCGCCGCCTAGCTCCCTCCCAATCCTCACTCCCCAGTGCGGGGAGCGGCGAAGCGTGGAGGTGTCCCACTTTCGCTCGGAGGAGCGACCCGGAGCGAGTCCGACCCCTCGATCGTTGAATGACCAACTCTACGCCGTCGCGGTCTAGCACGGAGTGATTGGGCGACTCGGTTCCGGGTTGCCGGAGCCTACTGGTGGTGGACTGTACCGGTCGTTTCGTTAGCAGCCGGCGGGCCAGGCCGGCGAGTACGATGGCGCCGAATTTGGGAGAGGTTTATACACGCTCTACCTGTACGGTCCCGATGCCGATCGGCTCTTCATGCGCTACGCCGGCCGGGAGCACCCGCAGTCCGCTAGGAGGTCGTCCCGCTTCCCTGACCAGCCGTGTTTTCCTTCCCGGGAGGGTCGCGGAGGGGTGCAAGAGCTCGATCGTTGACCCCACGTCCGCCGCGGAGTAGAT
>DASPZT010000297.1:0-2098 GCA_035636135.1 Candidatus Limnocylindria bacterium
TTCTTCCTGATCATTCTGTTCGGCCTCTGGCAGGCTTACCGCCGGATGAGCATCGGCAATCCCGTGCACGCGTCGAACTGGGGCCCGGCCTATTCGCCAATGGCCCAGATGCGGTCGACCTTGAGCGATGATCTGGCCGCGCTGGAGGCGAAGGACCCGAACTTTAACCAGCAGATGTTCCTCGATCGGGCGCAGGCCGCCTTCTTCGCGCTGCAGAAGGCCTGGATGGACCGCAACCTGGAACCGGCCCGTGTTTACATGTCCGACGGCATCTATCACCGCTGGAAGAACCAGATCGATGCCATGACCGCGGCCCACAAGAAGAACATCCTCGACAATCTGGTCATCGGCGGGGTGCAGATCGTCAAGGCGCAATCCGATCCGAACTTCGACTCCATCACGGTCCGCATCGACGCCAGCGCCGCGGACTACGAGGTGGAAGACGCCAACCCCAGCAAAGTCATCTTCGGCTCCCACCAGGACAAACCCTTCACGGAATACTGGACGTTTACGCGAAGCGGCGCGGCGCGGACGAAGGCGGGAGAAGCGGCCGAGGTCACCCAGTGCCCCAACTGCGGCGCGCCCTTGTCGATCAACGAATCGGGTGTCTGCAGCTACTGCAAGGCGACCGTGACCAGCGGACAGTTCGGTTGGGTCCTCGACAACATCACGCAAGCATCGGAGTGGCAAGGATGAACGAACAAGACGCACCGCCCGCGGATCCCACGCCGACCTCCAGCGGAACCGACCGAACCGGCTGGTCGCAGCCGCCGGCGCCCCAGTCACCCGGCCCGCCCGGTGCCTTCGTCAACCGTCCGGCCGCGCCGCCTGGCGCCCCGCTCCCGCCTGGTGCCGGCTCGCCCCTCCAGCCCGGACCGCCGCTGTCGGTCCAGGCGCCGATCAAGGACACGACGATCAATATGGGCGCGCTGCTGCTCGGCGTCGGCGCGGTTGTCCTGATCATCATCGTCGTCGTGATCATCCTCGCCGCCGTCTTCAGCCACCACTAAGACCGTTGGCGTAGACGACTACACAAAAATGTAGTAGTATCGAAGGCGATGGCTGCGCCGGACGAGCCGGGCCTGCTGGCTGCCCTGGTCGGGCAGCGGGGCGATCTGTCAGGGGTGAGAGCCCTGCTGGCGGAGGGGGGCATCGTCGAGCGGCAGCCGGGCGATCTGCGGGCCTCCGCTCGCCGGCACGGGTTCCGGCCGGCCCAGGTGCGACGACTCTTCATGGTGCGGGAGCTCGCTCGCCGCTGGCACGTCCCGGCCGACAGCGCGGCGCCGGCAGTCACCTCGCCGCGGGAGGCGCTGCTGCAGTTCCAGGAACTCCGGAGCAGCCTGAAGGAGTGCTTCTCGGTCCTCTATCTGAACACGCGCAACCAGCCGGTCGGCTGCGAGAAAGTCGCGGTCGGTGGCCTCAACGTCGCGGCCCTGCAGCCGCGTGAGGTCTTCGGGCCGGCGCTGACCCTGGGAGCCGCCGCCGTCATCCTGGCCCACAACCACCCGTCGGGGGACCCGACCCCGAGCCCGGAGGACCTCGCGGTCACCCGCCACCTCCAGGAGGCCGGCCGGCTACTTGGAGTGGAAGTCCTTGATCACCTGGTGGTCTGCGCCGAACGCTTCCGCAGCCTGCGCGAGTCCGGCGCCCTCTAGGGGGCTGCCTCAGCAGAATACGAAGATGATAGCGGCGTTGCCAACTAATGGGTAGCCCCCGTCACCGGTCCCGCAAACTTGGCGGCCCACGGCGGCCCCTGCAGTGAGAGAATAGTGGGGCTCGCCTGCCGGCGGGTACGGCCCAGACGGGGCAGGAAAACCGACCACTGAGCGATGGTCGGTTTTCTGTTTTCAGCGCCGAAAAGGCGCTGAAACCGAGCTCTTTCCGTGTCCACCCAGCTCAGTAAGGTACGCGCGCATCTCGCTCGCCATTGGGTGGTGTGCGTCCGCGCGTCTGTGGGACCGGAAAGAGCTCGGCCGTTGAATTTCGAAGCCCGCGACAAGGGCGTCGAAATTCTCGTGGCGCACCATCGAGCGCCACGACTGTCTCTTGCCTGGGAGCGACCGTCAGATCCGATCGATCCGGGTCAGCAACCAACCAA
>DASPZT010000298.1:0-4964 GCA_035636135.1 Candidatus Limnocylindria bacterium
AAGGAGCCCCACAAGGGCGTCAACCCCGATGAGGTCGTGGCCGTGGGGGCCGCCATCCAGGCCGGGGTCCTCAAGGGCGAGGTCAAGGACGTGCTCCTGCTCGACGTCACGCCGCTGTCGCTGGGGATCGAAACCCTGGGCGGCGTCTCGACCAAGCTGATCGAGCGCAACACCACCATCCCCACCTCCAAGAGCCAGATCTTCTCGACGGCCTCCGACAACCAGCCGTCGGTCGAGATCAACGTGCTCCAGGGTGAGCGGGAGATGGCCGCCGGCAACAAGACCCTTGGCAAATTCCACCTGGACGGCATTGCGCCGGCACCCCGAGGCATGCCCCAGATCGAGGTGGCCTTCGACATCGATGCCAACGGCATCCTGAATGTGCGCGCCAAGGACATGGGGACTGGCAAAGAGCAGCGGGTCACCATCACCGCGTCGAGCACCCTGGCCAAGGACGAGGTGCAGCGGATGGTCAAAGACGCCGAGGCGCACGCCGACGAAGACCGCCAGCACCGCGAGGAGGTCGAGGTCCGCAACCAGGCCGACTCCCTCGTCTATACGGCCGAGAAGAACGTGCGTGATAACGCGGACAAGATCGACGCCGGGCTCAAGAGTGAGATCGAAGGCAAGATCGAGGCCGCCAGGCAAGCCCTCAAGGACAACGACATCGCGCGCATGAGGTCCACCACCGAGGACCTCACCAAGTCGTTGCAGAAGATCGGCGAGCAGGTCTACCAGCGGGCGCAGGCCCAACCTGGTGCCGGAGCCGGGGCGGCGACCGGTACCGAAGGTCCGGGCTCGCGCAAGCCCGACGACGGCGACGTGGTGGACGCCGACTTCAAAGAAGTCTAATTTCCGGATCAAGGAGAGCCGGACTGTGGTCCGGCTCTTTTTGTTTGACTTAGAATCGCCCCAGATGATTACGCGCGCCGTCGATCGATTCCTGGCCGGTCAGCGCTGGCTGGATCGCCTGGGCGGGTGGCTGCAGAAGGTGATTGCCGCTATCTACGGGGGCCTGGGCACCCCCGGGCGGGCGCTGAAGGATCTGCTCAACGGGACCTGGCTCGGCCATCAGCTGCACCCGGTAATTACCGACGTGCCGGTGGGCGCCTGGACCCTCGGGGTGGTTTTCGACATCGCGTACCTGGCGACCCACCGAGCGGCTGCCGCGGCCGATTGGACGATCTTGATCGGCTTGATCGCCGCCTTCGGCGCGGTCATCACGGGATACACGGAGTTCGTCGACACGGCCGACCGCGAACTCCGATACGGGATCGCGCACGGGCTGTTGAACACCGTCGTGGTCGTCCTGTACCTGATCTCGGTCATCCTCCGCTTCACGGGCACCGCCCGTGGACTGGCTATCGGGCTGGCCTTTATCGGCTACCTCGTGCTAACTGTTGCCGCCTTTCTGGGGGGTGAGCTGGTTGCCAACATCGGCTACGGCGTGAACCACCATGCCTTTCAGTCCCCACCGACGGATTGGACGCCGGCGCTCATGGACACGCAGCTGGCCGAGGCCAAGCTGACGCGAGCCCAGGTGGAGGGTGTTCCGATCCTCCTGTACCGGCGCGGCCCGACCATCCTGGCCATCAGCGAGACCTGCAGCCACGCGGGCGGTCCCCTGTCCGAGGGGAAGGTCGAGGCGGGCCGGGTGATCTGCCCGTGGCACGCCTCGCGCTACGACCTGATCACCGGGCAGGTCAAGGGCGGGCCGGCCACCATCAACGCCGTCCGCTACGACGTGCGGGTGGAGAACGGCCGGATCGAAGTCAAGCGCTCGGCGGAGACCCTGCAGCAGACCTAACTTCGCGCCGACCCCGGCGGAGCAGGAAGTCGTCGTCGTGAATGGTGGGCGGCACCCGGTGGGTTTCGATCTCTTCGCGCTCGATAGGCTTCACCCGCCAGCCGCGATGGTAGACGAGGTCGCCGCCCAGGTAGGCGCTGCCCAGGAAGAGGCCGGCAGCCAACCCGCCCAGCCAGAGGCCGCGCCTGGACCGCGGACGGCCGAGGGTGCGTCCGCCGAGCGAGAACGCGCCCAGGACGATAGCGATCGTGTTCAGCAGGGCGTGCGTGGCGCCGGTCTTCTGCGCCGGATCCCTGGCCTCCATCTGGACGTAGTCGGCCAGCCCGGTCAGGGCCGTCGGCACCGACGCGGCCACGCCGGCCACGGTGTTGAGGTAACCGGCCGCCTCCAGCCGGGGATCGTCGGTCACCAACCCGAGCAGGCTCAGGCCGAAGCCAGTGGGCACCAGGGCGACCGGCAAGTCGGTGAGCAGCGCGTGCAAGGGATGACCCCTGAAAACCGGATTGACTGTCGGGAGCCGCTTCCGGATTGCCTCCCAGCGCTCGGCCAGACCAACGACGGTGGGTAGAGTGGACATGGCGACGACCTCCTCGGTTGCTCCGCGGACCAGGTTTAACGCATTGTGAAGTTCGGGTAATTTCAGAGTATGCCGCTCCGTCTAGACCGGTTAACTGAGAAGTCCCAGGAGGCGCTCCAGCAGGCGCAAACGCTGGCCGGCGACCTGCAGCAGCAGGAGATCCTGCCCGAACACCTGCTGCTCGCCCTGGTCGAGCAGACCGAGGGCACGGTTCCGCTCGTCCTCCAGCGGCTGGAGGCCGACCCGCGCCGCCTGGCGGCGGAGCTGCGGGCGTTTCTGGAGCGGCAGCCCAAGGTGTACGGCGCCGAGGTCTACATGGGGTCGCGCCTGCGCAAGGTGCTGGATGCCGCCTGGAATGAGATGGAGCGGCTCAAGGACGAATACCTGTCCACGGAGCACATGCTCCTCGGCATCGCGGACGAGAGCGGCAGCGAGGCCGCTCGCATCCTGCAGCGCGCCGGCGTCACCAAAGACAAAATCTTCCAGGCACTGACCCAGGTGCGCGGCAGTACCCGCGTCACCGATGCCGCCCCCGAGTCCAAGTACCAGGCGCTGGAGAAATATGCCCGCGATCTGACGGCCATGGCCCGGCAGGGCAAGCTGGACCCGGTGATCGGGCGCGAGGAGGAGATCCGGCGGGTCATCCAGGTTCTCTCCCGGCGCACCAAGAACAACCCGGTCCTCATCGGAGAGGCCGGAGTCGGGAAAACCGCCATCGTCGAAGGCTTGGCCCAGCGGATCGTCCAGGGCGACGTTCCCGAGTCATTGAAAGACAAGCGCGTCGTCGCCCTCGACCTGGGCGCCCTGATCGCCGGTACCAAGTACCGAGGGGAGTTCGAGGACCGGCTCAAGGCGGTCCTCAAGGAGATCGAATCCGCGGAGGGCAAGATCATCCTGTTCATCGATGAGCTGCACACCCTGGTGGGCGCTGGGGCGGCGGAAGGCGCCATGGATGCCTCCAACCTGCTGAAGCCGGCGCTGGCGCTCGGCGAGCTGCGAGCCGTAGGGGCCACCACCCTGGACGAGTACCGCAAACGCATCGAGAAGGATGCCGCCCTCGAGCGGCGCTTCCAGCCGGTCTTGGTCGAACCGCCCAGCGTGGAGGAGACCATCTCCATCCTGCGCGGGCTCAAGGAGAAATACGAAGTCCATCACGGCGTGCGGATCACCGACTCGGCCATCGTAGCCGCGGCCGTGCTGTCGAACCGGTATATCACCGACCGGTTCCTGCCCGACAAGGCGATCGACCTGATTGATGAGGCGGCGGCCTCCCTGCGGATGGAGATCGACAGCCTGCCGGTGGAGCTGGACCAGGTCGAGCGGCAGATTCGCCAGCTGGAGATTGAGCGTGAGGCGCTAAAGCGCGAGACCGACGCGGCCTCCAAGGATCGGCTGCAGGTCATTGAGCGCGAGCTGGCCAACCTCCGGGAGCGGGGCAACACGTTGCGCGAGCAATGGAAGCAGGAGAAGGAACTCATCCAGCGGATCCGCGAGATCAAGTCCAAGCAGGAGCAGGTCCGGCTGGAGGCGGAGCGAGCCGAGCGGATGGCCGACTTCGAGAAAGCCGCGCGGCTCAAGTATGGTGAGGCCGTCGAACTGCAGAAGCAGCTGGAGAAGGAGAACGAGCGACTGGCCGCGCTGCAGAAGGGCCACCGGATGCTGAAGGAAGAGGTGGACGAGGAGGATATCGCTCGCATCGTGTCCCGCTGGACCGGCATCCCCGTCCAGAAGATGCTGGAGGGCGAGGTCCAGAAGCTGCTCAAGATGGAGGAGCGCCTGCACGACCGGGTCGTGGGGCAGGACGAGGCGGTGGCCGCCGTGGCCAGCGCCGTGCGGCGCGGTCGCGCCGGCCTTTCCGATCCCAACCGGCCGATCGGGTCGTTCATCTTCCTCGGGCCAACCGGTGTGGGGAAGACCGAACTGGCCCGCGCCCTGGCGGCCTTCCTCTTCGACGACGAGCAGGCCATGATCCGGATCGACATGTCCGAGTACATGGAGAAGCACACCGTCGCCCGCCTGGTTGGCGCCCCGCCGGGTTATGTCGGCTACGAGGAAGGCGGCCAGCTGACCGAGGCAGCGCGTCGCCGGCCGTACGCCGTGATCCTGTTCGACGAGATCGAGAAGGCGCACCCGGACGTCTTCAACATCCTGCTGCAGATCCTGGAAGACGGGCGCCTGACCGACGGGCAGGGCCGGACCGTCGATTTCAAGAACACGGTGGTGATCATGACCTCTAACCTCGGCAGCGCCGTGCTCCAGGATCCGCGGATTTCGGAGGCCGAGCGCGGCCGGCTGGTGATGGAGGCCGTGCGCGCCCACTTCCGGCCAGAGTTCTTGAACCGGGTGGACGAGATCATTATCTTCAAGCCGCTGACGCAGGAACAGATCGCGACCATCGTGGATATCCAGCTGGAGCAGCTACGCAGGCGGCTGGCGCAGCGCAAGATCACGCTCACGCTGACACCGGCGGCCAAGCAACTGCTGGCCAGCGAAGGCTACGACCCGACCTACGGGGCGCGCCCCTTGAAGCGGGTCATCCAGCGCCGCCTGCAGGATCCGCTGGCGCTCGCCCTGCTTGAG
>DASPZT010000299.1:0-3187 GCA_035636135.1 Candidatus Limnocylindria bacterium
CGATTCGAGGGACAGGCCGAGCGCGATCGACGACCCGTCGGGAACCAGGTGCTGCATGGCTTCCTGGAGCGTGGCGCGTTTTTCGGTCAGTGGTGCCTCCAGGCCGGCTCGCGCTTTTGCAGGAAGGCGGCGATGCCCTCCGCGGCGTCCGCTGACCGGCCGACCGATTCGACGTAGATCGCCATGGCTGCGTCCAGCCGATCGAGCGCCATCTCCGTGCGGCCGGCCCGCCAGGCCCGTTTGGCTGAGCGCAGCGCCACGCCACTGAGCCCGGCCAGCCGCCGGGCCAGCGCCTCGACCGTGGCGTCGACCGCGTCCGGGGCGACCACGTGGCTGATCAGCCCGGCCTGCTGCGCCGCCGTTGCATCCATGGTGGCGCCCAGGATCAGGTCGACGGTCCGCCGGATCCCGCACAGCTCGGGGAAACACGCGGCGGCCACTGGGGGAAATGCGCCCAGCCCGATCTCCGGCAGGCCGATGGTGGTGGAGCTGGCCGCCACCACCACGTCACAGAGGAGCGCGACTTCGGCGCCGCCACCCAGCGTGATGCCGTGGACGGCGGCGATGGTCAGCGGATCGAGCGTCAGCAGGAGGCCGGCGTTCTCACGCACCGCCTCCAGCATGGCGTTGAGCATGTCGGGCACATGGTCCCGAATGTCCACGCCGGCCGAGAAGCCACGCTCCAGGGCGGAGCGAAGCACCACCACCCGCACATCGGGCACGTTGGCGGCGTCGAGGGCCCGGTTCAGCGCCTCCAGCGTCGCCACGTCCAGGATGTTGAGCGGCGGGCGGTTGAGCGTGATCCGGACAATCGCGTCGGCACGCTCGACGTCGACGCTGCCCAACCCTATCGAACCCGATCAGCGACCGGTGAACTTGGGCTTGCGCTTCTCCACGTAAGCGGCCAGCCCTTCCTTGGCATCCTGGTTCTGGAAGAGTTGGTTCTGGACCTCACGCTCCAGCGCCAGGCCGCCGGAGAGCGGCATCTCGATGCCCTCGGTGACGGCGACTTTGATCAGGCCGATGGTGCGGCTCGGGCCGGACGCGATCTCTTGGGCGTACTCCATGGTCTTGAGCTCGAGATCTTCCTTCGGGAACACCCGATCCACCAGGCCGATCTCGAGGGCCTGCTCGGGGGTCAGCAGCCGGCCGGTGATGATCAGGTCCAGGCCGCGGCTCTTGCCCACCAGCCGGGGCAATCGCTGCGTGCCGCCGGTTCCCGGGAGCACGCCCAGCTTCACCTCGGGTAGCCCGATCTGGTAGGGGCCGGCGGCCATGAACCGGAGATCGCACGCCAGCGCGATCTCGAGGCCGCCGCCCACGCAGTGCCCACCCAGCTGCGCGATCACGATCTTGGGCGTGCGCTCCAACTTGCTCAACGTCTCCTGGCAGAAGAGGCAGAAGCTGGCTTTGTAGGGGGGCTCGGCGGCCTTGAGCATGTTGATGTCGGCCCCGGCGGAAAAGAACTTCTCGAGACCCGAGCTGAGGATGATCACCTTCACCTCGGTATCCAGCCGAGCCACGTCCACCGCGTCGTTGAGCTGGCGCATGACCTCGAAGTTGTACGCGTTGGCGCCGGGCCGGTTCAACTTGATGACGCCTATCCCGTCCCGCTTGCTAAACGTCACGCTCGTCTCTTGCATCGTTTCGGCCACGCGAAATTCCTCCTGCTCAGCTCGAACTTCGACCCAATGGTACTCCTGTACCCTTGCAGCAATGGACGCCTGCCCGCGCTGCCAGGCGCCGCTGGCGCCGGATGCGAAATTCTGCCCGGAGTGTGGCACTCAGGTCCATGTGCAGCCGGTCCACGCGGAACTGGTCGAGATGCGCGCGGCGCCGCGGTCGAACCTGCCCAGTCCCTGGTCGGCCGCGCTGCTCTCCATCATCCCCGGGCTCGGGCACTGGTACGCGGGCGCGCCCAAGCGCGGCCTCATCTTCTTCGTGGCGATCGTCGGCGGGGAGCTGCTGGGGATTGATTTCGACCTGACCCTGATCGGCGACATCGTGGGGATCCCGCTGGGCGTGGGCGCCACCGGACTCTGGGCGTTCTGCGCCGTCGACGCCTATCGCATAGCGGCCCGCCGCCGCGCCGAATCGACGTGAGCCTGCCGGCGGCCGCCCGCCGGCCAGCCGCCGACCGCTTTCCCCCCGGTCTCGATCTCCGCTTGGTGGACCTCCTCGTCACGGTCCTGATCACCGTGGGCGGCGTGGCCCTCCTCTTCGCTGCGCTGCTGCTGGCGGCCCGCCTCGAGCGCCCGCTCATTCGCGCCAACGCCGAGGTGGCGTTGATGCTCCTCCTGGCGTTGATCTACGCGGTCTTCGCCGGCGGCATCGTGGTGGGCCTCCGCCGGGTCCGTGAGCCGGCCCGGATGCTGGGTCTGCGCTGGCCGACGCCGTCCACGGCCGTTCTGATCGTGGCCGGCCTGGTGCCGTGGTTCACGGCCGAGGGGATCATTGCCTGGACGCTTGGGCTGATCGCGAATCACGGGCGGCCCCTGCCCAGCAACACGCGCGAGCTCTTCGTCCAGCGTCCGCATGGCCTGGGCGTGCTGATCCTGGCCCTGCTAGTCACCGCGGTGATGGCGCCGGTCTGCGAGGAGGTCTTCTTCCGCGGAATGCTCTACCGGTACTTGCGCGCGCACTGGCCGGTCTGGGCCGCGGTGCTGGGCAGCGCCTCCCTGTTCGGACTGGCCCACTTCAGCGGCCTCGACCGGCTGGCTTTGTGGCCCGTCTTCACGTTCATGGGCATCGTGCTGGCGCTGCTCTACGAATGGACCGGGTCGCTCGGCAACACCATCCTCCTGCATTCGCTGAACAACGCGATCCTGACCGTGCTGGCGTTTACTGCCTTGTCGTCGTGACCGCGGCCGGCAGCCGGCCCCGAGTCGACGTGGCCGATGGCTTGCTCTTGCTCACGGTGGGGGTCTGGGGCCTGAACGTCACGGTCGTCAAGCTGTTGTTGCGCGACTTCCAGCCGCTTGAACTCTCGATCCTGCGATTCACCGCGGCGGCCGCCATTTTCTTCCTGGTGGTCTCGATCCGGGAACACCGGATGGGCCTGGCCAGGCGGGACTGGGGGCCGCTGGTGATCGCGGCGCTGTTTGGCATAACCCTCAACCAGGTGTGCTTCGTCTACAGCCTGAAGTTCACCACCGCCTCCAACCTCTCGCTGCTGCTGGCCTCCACC
>DASPZT010000300.1:0-2862 GCA_035636135.1 Candidatus Limnocylindria bacterium
CCTGGGCGGCAACGTCGATCCGATACGGGTTGGCCTAGTCGCCAGCCTGGCACGTCCGGGAGGCAACGTTACCGGTATGGCGCTGCTTACCTCCGACCTGATGGGCAAGCGGACGGAGCTGCTCAAAGAGACGATCCCAACGCTGTCGCGGCTAGCGGTGCTGGCACACCTCGACAATGCTGTGACCATGCCCCAGCTCGAGGAACTGGATCGGGCTGCCGAGGTGTTCGGGATCCAGGTGCAACGCCTAGACTCATTTTCCGCACCCGCTGACGGGGGTGGAAAGGTGTGCCATACTGGCCCCTCCGGGAAGGAGGGGGCCATGCAACTCGAAGTCGTGGAGACCGTCACCAAGACGATTGGCGCGCTGGCGCTGGTCTACCCATACCTGCGGCGATTGGGCGTGGCGGAGACGCTCGACGCCCTGACGACCACGGGCAAGCACCGCGCGGTGCCCACCGGCCAGATTATCGAGGTGCTGATCGTGAATCGGCTCGCGCAGCGCCCGGCGCCGATCAGCCAACTGGGGGCGTGGGCCCAGACCCAAGCGATCGAGGCGGTCTACGGCTTGACCGCGGACGCGCTCAATGACGACCGGATCGGACGGGCGCTGGACGAAGTGTACCCCCACCTGACGGAGGCCTGGGCGGCCCTGGTGCTGAAGGGCGTGCAGACCTATGGCCTCCGCTTGGACCAGTTGCACAGCGACGTCACCCGGGTAGCGTTCGAGGGCGCCTATGACGACGCGCCGCTCGCGCCGACTGACAGCGCGGCCGAGCCGGCCGCGCCGCGGATCGTGCGGGGCTACACCGGGAAGGAGGACCCTTCGCGCAAGCAGGTGACCCTCTCGCTCAGTGTGGCCGCGGATGGGGCGCTGCCCGCCTGGTATCAGGTGGGGGACGGGAACGCGGCCGATACTCAGACGTATTTGCGCCACCTCGCGGCGGTGCGCGAGTACCTGCACGTAGAGCAGCCCCTGGTCGTGGGCGACAGCAAGCTGATCACGGGGCCTAACCTCCTCGGGTTTTGTCGCGCCCGGGCACGCTTTGTGGGGCCCACCAGTCTCAAGCCGACGGACCGCACCCGGCTGCGCCAACTGTGGGCCGCGGGGGAACCGGTCCACCGCCTCGATCTCCCGCCGGCCGACCAGCCGACTACGCCGGGGCGGTACTGGGCGCTGGAGTGCCCCGAGGACTGGGCGGACCCGGTGCGGGAGACGACCTACCGCCTGCGGCGGCTGTTCGTCCAGAGTCTGGACGACCGCCGCGCCGCCCGCCACCAACGGGCCAAGGACCTGGCCCGCGCCCGCCGCGCGCTGGGGCTGATCCACGCCCGCTTGGGGCGCCCCGCCTACCGCCAGCGCGCGGTGGTCCACCGCAAAGTCGCCGACGCGGTGGCCAAGGTGCGCTCCTTCGTGCACGTCGAGGTGGGCGAAACGCCGCAGGGCCTCGACGTGCGCTGGCGGCTGGACCACCGCCGGCTGCGCGAAGCAGCGCTCTTCGATGGCATCTACTGCCTGCTCACCAACTGGCCGCTCGCCGAGGCCGACTTGCGGACGGTGTTCGCGGCCTATAAGGAGCAGATCCAGGTCGAGCAGCGCTTCCGCGTGACCAAACATCCCCCGCTCCAAGTGCGGCCCGTCTGGCTCCATCAGCCCAACCGGATTGCCAGCCTGATCTTTGTCGTGATGGTGGCGCTGTTCCTGTTTGCGCTGATCGAGCGCGAAGCCCGTCGCGTAGTCCAGGCGACCGGCCACGTGTTCGCCGGCTTGCGGGCCGAAGGTCGGGACCACCTGCCGGTCACCACACGGGCCCTGCTCGCCGTGTTCGCGCCGCTGGGCCTGATCCACCAACGGCTGCGCGTGGGGGCCGAAGTCCTCGCCGTGTCGACCCCCGCCACGCTGACCGCCGTCCAAGCCCAGATCCTTGAACGGCTGGACCTCATGAAACCGGAACAGTACCTACAACCGACCATCACTCCCCACCCCACTTGAGGGGTGCGGAAAATGAGCCTAGAATGCGCTCTTTGCGCGTCGTTGTCAAGGGCCGGTGTACGGTTCCAATCACCTGGAGAAGGGCTGATGCCCTGCCCCTGGAACCGCGAGCGGCCGCCCCCGGTGGGGGCGGCCGCGGCGCTGCAGCTCTGCGAGGCGGTGGGTTAGGAGACGCCGGCGGGCGTCTTGTTGGAGACCTTGAGGATCCCCTTCAGCGGCGCCACGCCGGGGATGTCCCATTCCTCCCACATCTGGTCGACCATCTTCTGGATGTAGTCGATGTCCTCGTCGATGAGGTGGGCGAAGCGGCCCTGGCGCATGAGGAACTCGCGCACCGGGACGCGGTCCTTCTTGCGCGCGTCGTAGGTGTATGTGATCTCGCCCTCGATGACCTCGTAGAGGGGGAAGATGCCGGACTTGATGCCCAGCTCGCCGAGCTCGTGCGAATAGCGCGGGTGGTAGTCCCAGCCCTTGGGGCAGGGGTCGAAGGTGTGGAGGAAGGTCGGGCCGCCGATGGCGAGCGCCTTGCGCACCTTGTTCATGTAGTCGAGCGCGGGGAAGGTGGCGCAGGCGGTGGCGACGTAGCGGCAGGTCCGGTGGCCGACGGCCAGCATGCCGGCGACGTTCTTCTTCCAGCGGCGCTGCATGATGCGGTGCACCTTGCCCGGCGGGGTGAAGGTGGTCTGGGCGCCGTAGGTAGTGAGCCCGGTGGCCTGGATGTCGGTGTTGGCGGCGGACTCGTTGTCGTAGAGAATGATCAGCAGGTCGAGGTCGGTCTGCAGCGCGCCGGAGATGCCGGAGAGGCCCATGTCGCCCCCGCCGATGTCGCCGCAGAACGAGATGACGTTGATCTTCTCCTCTTTGATCTT
>DASPZT010000301.1:0-3252 GCA_035636135.1 Candidatus Limnocylindria bacterium
CGTGGTGGAGGCCGGTGCGCGCGCGCTCGCGGTGGTGCGCGCGGTCTACGACGCGGTGGATCCGGCCGAGGCGGCCCGCCGGCTGCACGAACTGATCGGCACCAGGCTGGAGGTGGCTCGCCGATGAGCGAGGTCATGGTCACACTGAACGGCAAGCCGCGCAAGGTCGCCGACGGGGTGAGTCTTCTCGACCTGCTCCATGAGCTGGATGTACAGCCCTCCCGGGTGGTCATCGAGCACAACCGCGCGATCCGGCGGAAGGATGATTTCGCGAAGACCGTCGTCCACGCCGGCGACGAGCTGGAGCTGGTCTACTTCGTGGGTGGCGGATCAACCACAGAGGACGCCTTCGTCGTCGGCGGCCGGACGCTACGATCGCGCCTGATCCACGGCACCGGAAAATACGCGTCGAACGAGGTCCTGGCCCGCTGCCTCGAGGCCGCGCAACCCGACATGATCACGGTCGCCATTCGTCGCTTGAACCTCGAGGGTGGCCGTTCGGAGCTGGAAGGCATCGACCTGCGCCGCTACACGCTGCTGCCCAACACCGCGGGAGCGACCACGGCCGAGGGCGCCGTCCGTCTCGCTCGCCTGGCGCGGGCCGCCGGCTTCTCCGACTTCATCAAAGTCGAAGTCGTCGGCGACGAGGACACGCTGTTGCCCGATCCGCAGGCGACACTGGAGGCCACCCGGCAACTGGTCAAGGAAGGCTTCATCGTGATGGCGTACACCAGCGATGACGTGGTGCAGGCGATCCGCCTCTACGAAGCCGGCGCGGCCGCCGTCATGCCGGGCGCGGCGCCCATCGGCACCACGCTGGGGCTGCAAAACCTGCTGAACCTGGAGCTGATCGTGCAGAAGGTCAAGGTCCCTGTCATCGTCGACGCCGGGCTGGGCGTTCCCTCCGAGGCGGCTCGCTGCCTGGAGCTGGGCGCCGCCGCGGTGCTCGTAAACACCGCCATCGCCCGGGCACAGAACCCGCCGGAGATGGCGCGGGCGTTCGCCGAGGCCGTGGTGGCGGGCCGCCGGGCGTTCCGCGCCGGCCGGGCCCACATCGGACTGAAAGCCGTGCCCAGCAGCCCGGTGGAAGGGGTTCCCGTTTAGCAACAAGCTCCGCGACGTCGGGGAGCGGGGCCTGCTGCGCCGCCTCCGCCCGTACCTGAGTCCGCCCAGCGCAGATCTGATCATCGCTGCGCCCGATGACGATGCCGCCGTCTGGCGGTCGCCGCGGGGGCTGACGGTCTCGACGGTGGACACGCTGGTCGAAGAGATCGACTTCCGCACCTCGTGGCGCGGGTTTGACTTCGCCGCATTGGGGCGGCGGCTCATGACGATCAATTTGAGTGACCTGGCCGCCATGGGCGCCGAACCCCGCCACGCGCTGATCTCGCTGTGCCTGCGGCGAAACCTCCCCGTGTCGAGCGTGACCGCGCTCTATCGGGGCATCCGGGCCCAGGCCAGGCGCTACGGCTTCACGGTGGCGGGTGGAGACCTCAGCGAGATCGACGGTCCTCTCGTCCTGTCGGCGACCCTGTTCGGGGAGATCCGCCATGGCCGGCCCATGACCCGGGGCGGGGCCCGCCCCGGCTGGCACCTGGCGGTGACGGGAACCGTGGGCAAGGCCGCCGCGGGCCTTGAACTCCTCGAAGCCCGCCGGCTGCCTAGGACCGCCACCGAGCGGCGGCTGATCCGCGCGTTGCTCGATCCTGTCCCCCGCCTGCGCGCCGGCCAAGTTCTCCGGGAGTCCGGGATCCGCGTCGCCGGTGACATCAGCGACGGTGTGACCACCGAGGTTGCGCGGATCGCCGAGGCGTCGAACGTGGGCGCGCTCGTCATCGAGGCGGGACTGCCAATCGACCTCGCAATGAGGGCGCGCTATGGCAATCGCAAGTCCCGCCAGCTGGCGCTGGGCGGGTCCGAGGACTTCGAGCTGATTTGCGCGGCCCCTCCGAACAGAATTAGGGCAGCCGCGTCCACGCTGTTTTCGGAGACCGGTCTCCGGCTTTGGAGGGTCGGGCTCATCACCGAAAAGCGGGAGGTGCTCCGATTGGATGATCGTGGCCGGTACTTCCGGCTTCGGCGGACTGGTTATGAACATTTCCGTTAAACCCAGATCTACCGATCGGACGACGCAGATTGGGATGCGGGACGAGATGAGCGGAAGGAGGCGACGAGCACGCGAAGGCGCGCACCCGTCGGTGCGTAACTGAGCGCGCGCAGGAGACGACGCCCCGATCGCTCGCCCCGCGCCCAAGATGCAAGTTCGACTCGGTGGATTTGGGTTATGACCCACTCTCCGGGGGAGACGCAGGATCTTGGTCGGTGCCTGGCTCGGGTCCTGCACCCCGGTGATGTCATCGGGCTGGAGGGTGACCTTGGAACCGGGAAGACGGTCTTGGTGCAGGGCCTGGCGGCCGGTCTGGGCGTGACGGCTCGGGTGCACAGTCCGACCTTCGTGCTCCACCATCGCTATCCAGGTCCAGTGCCGCTCGAGCACTACGACCTGTACCGGCTGGGCGAGGCGGACTGGCACGACGCCGGCCTGGACGAACCCGCCCCCGGGTCCATCACCGTGATCGAGTGGGCGGAGCGCGGGGCGCCCCTTCACGACTGGACCACCGTCCGCATTCAGCTCCAGTCCGTGAGTGAGCACGTGCGGAGGCTGACCTGCCTGAAGGGCGCCGAGCGCGTGGAGGAGTGTTTCAGGTCAGATGCCGATCCTGGTCATTGACACCTCGGGGAGCCGCCAGGCGGTGCTGCTCCTGGACGGAAACGCCGTGATCGCCGGAGACGAATGGACCCGCAAACGCGATGACATGCCGTTGCTGACGCGGGTTGAGGCGCTGATGGCCCGGGCCGGCTGGTCGGCCGGGGAGCTCTCGGCGGTGGCGGCTGCCCGCGGTCCCGGGTCGTTCACGGGCATCCGGCTGGGGCTGGGCCTGGCCCTAGGGATCGCGTCGGGCCGGGGGGTGCCCCTGTTCCTGCTCGACAGCCTGCGGGTACTGGCGGCCCAGGCCCCGCGTGACGGCGCGCCCGCTGGGGCGCTTCGCGATGCGGGGCGCGGCGAGGTCTACGCCTGGCGTCCCACGCTGGCCCCGGCGCGGATCGCCACCAGCAGCCTGCCGGGTTGGATCCAGGCCGACGACCGGCTGGTGGTCGATCCGCCGGGGGCGCTGGCCGAGTGGTCAGCGGGCCAGGCAGCCTGGGAAGTCCCGGGCGGGCGGCGCCGCTCACTGCTCGAGGCGCTGGCCG
>DASPZT010000302.1:0-2405 GCA_035636135.1 Candidatus Limnocylindria bacterium
CGTCGGCTTCCTCCCGGGCCAGCCGACGGTCACGCCGTCTGGCACCACCTACCAGGTGACCGGGCACAACGCCCATGCGTGGCCCGAGGCGTACTTCCAGGGCATCGGCTGGGTGGCCTTCGAGCCGACGCCCCGGGCCGACGCCCTGCCCCCCAACTACACGGTGGCGCCCGCACCCGTGACCACGACGCAGGTGGCCCCGGCCTCGCCGGAGGCGTCCGCGGCGCCCTCTGCGACCCCGGGTGGGCCGCAGCCCGACGCGACGCACTCCGCAGCGCCACGCAAGGCGTCGCACCCCGCGATGACTGCAGCCCGGCGGGCATCGAATGACCTGCTGATCGCACTGGCAGCGGCGCTCGTGCTGCTGTTCGTCGCCCGGGAGCTGCGCCTGCGCCTGCCGGGGTGGGCCGCCCGGTCCGCCCCCGAGAAGGCGGTCGCCGCCTACGACGAGTTCATCCTGCGCGCCGCGGACGCCCTCGGCGAGGGCCGCCTCTCGGGGGAGACCGAAGCCGAGTACGCCCGCTCGGTCACCCAGAGCCTCTCCCTTCCCCCGGCGGGGGCCGCGGATGTCATGGCGCTCACCCACACGTACCAGAAGGCCGCCTACTCGCTGCAGGCACCCGGCCCGGCGGAGATCACCGCTGCGCTCGGCGCCAACCGTGCGCTGCGCACCCGGCTGCGGAAGGGAGCGGACTGGCGGGGGAAGGCCCGGCTGGCCTTCTCACCCCGCCCGCTCTACACCCGGCCCTCGGCTCGGACCGCCGGCACCCGGAAGGATGCCTACGATCGCCCCCGCTCCAGGAGGGCACCTTCGGCCGCCCGCAAGGTCTGAACGAACTCCTCGCGGTCACGCAGGAACTCGGCCACGCCCTGGTCGAGGTTGGCCGTGATCTTGTCGATCGCGAGGAAGAACGCCATCTGGCCCTGCCGGAGGGCATCGAGGATCTCCCCGTCTTCGGTGGCGACCTGGAAGATGCTCTGGCCGTCGGTGATCAGCTTGACCCCTGCCAGGTGCTCGTCCATCCCCGCCTTTTCTCGCAGGTACTTGTAGGCCCTCCGGACCCGCTGGAGCGACATCCCGCCGTCGAGCAGCGCCCGGACGACCTTCAGCGCCACCAGGTCGCGAAACGAGTAGAGCCGCCGAACACCTGGGCGCCCACCCGTCGACTGGATGCTCGGCTTGACGAGGCCGATCTGATCCCAATATCTGAGTTGATGTGTGGTACAGCTCGTAAAGCGACAAGCCTGTAGGACAGTGAACCCCTCCACCTGACCCCTTTCCGCAAGAACCGCACGCGCCCCACCCGGGGAAGAGGGAAGTGCGAACAGGACGATCTTGCACTTCTAACAAAGCAGCCGCCCTGCGGCAAGTGAAGAACTGGGCTTTTCGGCCAGGGCGCGAAACAATTCGAGATCCTCAAGTTTCCGTTCGGTCAACGCAGACGTCCAAGCGGTCGTTTGACCCCCGGGACACGGCAGGGTGAAGCAGAAGCGTTGTGCTCTCGGCGCTTACCGCTGTGCCGGGTGGTTCAGTCGCCCTCGCGCCGGCGCAGCTTCCGGACCTTGCCGAGCTGGTCGCGCATGCGCTTGCCCACCGAGTCCCCCGAGCCCCGTCGCGCCGCGCGCTCTTCGCCGCTGCGCTTGAGGCCGTTGTAGGCCAGAGTGGCACCGGAAAGCATCAGCAGGAAGGCGGCCACTCCCACCAGGGTCAGCGGCCGGGCAAAGAAGACGAACAGCGCCACCACCCCGAGGACGAACAGGGAAATCCCTCGGCGGAGGTTCCGAGCGGAGTTGCCCTTGCGGGCCTTGCTGGCCACATTGCGGGCAAACTTCGGATCCTGCTCGTAGAGCTGGCGCTCGATCTCCTCGAGAATCTTCTGTTCGTGCTCCGAAAGAGGCATGTGGTTTTTCGTTACCCTCCAGGCGTAGCCGAAGCCTGGCTCTGGTTTGGGCCGGCTGTCCTCCAGCACCTAGATTATAGGCCGCTCCCGGGGGGACGGAGGCCGCCTTGACCCTCCGCTCAAGGTGTTTCTTGGTTCTAATCCAGCAACGTACCCAACTGCACCGCCGAGTCACCAAAACGGCGCCGGATCTCGTCCAGCGCGCCCTCTGCCGCCGACCACCGCGGCTGGTCCTCGAGGCTGATCTGCTCGGAGGCGGGCCATGCACCCAACTGCGACACCGACACGCCGAGAAGGCGCACCCTGGGGCTGGTGCTGCGGCTGTCGATGGCCTTGGCGCACAGCAGGCGCGCCGTTGCGTAGATGGGGGCGGTGGAGTCGACCTCCCTCGACAGGGTCTTGGCCCTGGTGAGGGTGACGAAGTTGGCGAAGCGGACCTTGACGTTCACGGTCTGGCCGCTGATGCCCTGCGCGCGCAGGCGGGAGGAGACCCGGTCGGACAGG
>DASPZT010000303.1:0-3479 GCA_035636135.1 Candidatus Limnocylindria bacterium
GCATTGTGGAAACGACGCGAGCAGGCATCACCGCAGAACAGGCGAGTCCGGCCTCGGCCGGACCAGGGAACCGGGTTGCCGCAGCCCGGCCGCCTGCACACACGCGGGGTGGTCTCCCCGGCCACGCCCGGGCCGGGCAGAGCGGGCCCGGCGGTCACCTCAGTCATGGAAGCCTCCTTCTTCTTTTCCGCACCGCTCTTTTCTCGCCAGGAAATGAAAAGGAAGAGCCGATGCGGACGATGGCGATCGTGATGTGCCAGGCCCAGGCGCAGGTACCATCCGGTAGCCTGGCCCAGGCACGGGCTTGCTGAAAAACGTCGTCAAGGCGAGAGCACCCAGCGCCATGCCGGGAGGAACACCCGAGCGGCGGCAGCGCCCGCCCGGGCACGCCGACATCCGGTGACGACCGCGCTGATGCCCGGCCGCGCAACGGCACGATGAACACGAGCCGTCCGGCGCAGGATCGCCCTCCGCCCACGGCAGAACCCGGCCTGGACCCTACCGGCGGCCGCCCGGCGTATCCCGTTCCTGCCGCCGCATCACCACGGCATACAGGCGGCGCAGACCAGCGCCGTCCAGGACCAGGCCGGTGCCCGCAGCCGCCTGTTCCGAACCGGGCACGTCGGCCGCCGCCACCGCCACCAGGCCCGGCAGCCCGTCCGGCAACTCCACCTTCAAATGCGGCACCCCACCCACGTGCCGCAACGCATAGGCCCGAAGCCGGCACCCGTACAGCGGATGCGTCACCGCCGTGACCACAACCTCGCACGGCAGCAAGGCACGGAAACGTCGTAGTTTGTCGCCCTCTTGGTCCCCGGCAACCAGCCCGGCCTGAACGCGCAGCTCAACGCCGTGCCCTGGGAAACAGCGCCGGTCACCGCCGCCACCAGCGAGATCAGCCGCAGCCGCATCGAGACCCGCACCATGTGCGCCACGAGGCGCAGTGCTATATCCCTCGCTCAGCGAGGAGAGATTGGAGGTATATCTCTGGATCTGATGGCTAACCCGAGATCCGAAAGGTGAAGGGAAAAATAGCATGCCAGAAAACCGGCGGTCAT
This sequence comes from Candidatus Limnocylindria bacterium, assembly GCA_035636135.1. Taxonomy (GTDB): domain Bacteria; phylum Chloroflexota; class Dormibacteria; order CF-121; family CF-121; genus CF-121. The sequence continues at coordinate 1,059 of DASPZT010000303.1, forward strand.
GCCCAGGCGTATGGGGTGAGGTGCCGGGGGATCCGCGTGATACGGCTAAGGCTGGATTGCATTAAACCCAATCTCCAGAAGGTGCAAGGGTCCACCCGCCGGAAAGACGCCTGAAACCGGCGCGGGCCCCTGCGGCAGGATGGATGGTGACCTGCCGTAATCCTCCGGGGCGCATGAGCGATGTCCAGTAAGGACATTTAAGGAGATGAGTGGGAGCCTAAGTCACGCTAGAACGTATAGCACTAGTGAACGTGGGATCGCCTAAGGGACGCGAGTCCTATGGCGGCAGAGGACCCATAGTAGTCGCAGGGGTAACGTCCTGCCAGGGAGGACGGGAAGCCCGTCCACAGGGCAAAGGGGTCCAGGTGACCGGACACAACAACCCGGAGGTATGCGTAATGCAGAGCGCCGAAAAGGTCCTGGGTGTCCTCCACGACCGCGGCCAGAAAGGCCTGCCGTGCAACGAGCTCTATCGGCAGATGTTCAACAAGGAATTGTACTTGATGGCCTACGGGCGTATCTACGCCAATCATGGTGCGATGACGCCCGGGGCCAGCGCGGAAACCGCGGACGGCATGTCCGAGGACAAGATCCACGAGATCATCGAGGCGATGCGCGCCGAACGGTATCGCTTCAGTCCAGTCCGGCGGACGTTCATCCCGAAAAAGAACGGGAAACTCCGGCCGCTGGGAATGCCAACCTGGTCGGACAAACTCGTCGGTGAAGTGATGCGACTCCTGCTGGAGGCGTATTACGAGCCGCAGTTCTCCGACCGGTCCCACGGGTTTCGCCCGCGCCGGGGCTGTCACACCGCGCTCAGCGAGGTGGCCAGTACCTGGACCGGGACCACCTGGTTTATCGAGGGAGATATTTCCGACTGCTTCGGCAGCCTGGATCACGACATCATGATCAAGATCCTAGCGGAGAAGATCCACGATAACCGGTTTCTGCGGCTGATCGCTAACATGCTCAAAGCCGGGTACCTGGAGGACTGGAAATATCACGCGACGCTGAGCGGATCTCCGCAAGGCGGCGTGGTATCACCCATTCTCTCCAACATTTATCTCAATAAGCTGGACGTCTACGTCGAAAAAGTTCTGATACCGCAGTACACCCGGGGGAAACACCGGCACGCCAACCCCGAATACGAAAGGAAGAGATCGCAGATGAGGCGTGCGCGCGATGGCGGGGACCACGAAACGGTCCGCCAGCTGCGACGCCAGCTGCGCCAGATTCCCTCGGGCGACCCCCAGGACCCCGGCTACCGCCGCCTGCGCTACACCCGCTATGCAGACGACCACTTGCTAGGGTTCACCGGACCGAAAACCGAAGCCGCGGCAATCAAAGATCAGCTGGCGCGGTTCCTGCGCGGTGAACTCGCGCTCGAACTCAACCCGGACAAGACCCTGATCACGCACGCCCGCACCCGGGCGGCACGATACCTCGGCTACGAGATCATCGTCCAGCACGGCAACGACAGGCTCACCAACGGCCGCCGGACAGTCAACGGCGGGGTAGCGCTGCGGGTGCCGCTGGACGTGATCAAGACGAAACGAGCCCCCTACCGGCAGCGAGGCAAACCCTGGCACCGGCCGGCCCTGCAAAACCTGGATGACTTCGACATCGTCCAGGCCTACGGGGCCGAATACCGGGGCATCACCGGCTACTACATGCTGGCAATCGACGTCTGGCGGCTGGACGAGCTGCGCTGGCACGCCGAGACGTCGATGCTGAAGACCCTGGGCGCGAAGTATAAGTCCACGGTGCCGAAGATGGCCGCCAGGTACAAGGCCAAGATCACGACACCACACGGGCTGCGCACGTGCTTCGAGGCCAGGATCAGACGCGAGAACAAGCCAGACCTGGTAGCCAGGTTCGGCGGGGTCCCCCTTATACGGAAAAAAGACGCGGTCCTCATCGACCGCGTCCCAGCCCGGCCCCCCGCACCCCGCAAGGAGCTGATCCACCGGCTCCGCAGCAGGCGGTGTGAGCTGTGCAGCGATCCGGCCAAGGTGGTCATCCACCAGGTCCGCAAGCTCGCCAGCCTCGGCCAGGCCGGGGCAGGCCAACCCGCCTGGGCGGCGAAAATGGCCAGGATGCGCCGCAAGACCCTCATAGTCTGCGCACCTTGTCACGACGTCATCCACGCGAACCCTGTCGTGAAAGTGGCGTAGGTCACTGGAGAGCCACGTGCGCCGAAAGGTGCCCGCGTGGTTCGGAGGAGGGGAGCGCGGAAAAGGATCTTCCTGATAGAAGAAACCTCGCCGTGCTCCCTATCCTATCCAGGTCCTCCCCGCCCCCGCCGGCACCGGCTTCCAGGACGCAGCCCGGGCCATCCTCATCGAGCGCTACACCACGTACAAGAAGAAAGGCCAGTGGCACACGCGCTGCGAGGCCGTCCTCTACATCACCAGCCTGACC
>DASPZT010000304.1:0-5015 GCA_035636135.1 Candidatus Limnocylindria bacterium
CGCAAGAGCCCGGAGGTGGCGCTGGAGATCAGCGAGCTGCGGGACGCGGTGTGGGCAGTCGCCCGCCGGCTGCCGGAGAAGTACCGCCTGGTGCTAACGCTTCGCGAGCTCCAGGGCCTCAGCTACGCCAACATCGCCCGCAAGATGCAGGTCTCGGAGAGCGCGGTGGAAACGCTCTTACACAGGGCGCGCCGCCGCTTCAAAGAGGAATACCTCTTCATGGAGGGGAAAGCCCTCACCGAGGACGGACGGTGCGCCACCATCAGCTACCTGCTCGACAACTTCCCGCCTGGCACGCTCCGCCGGGAACAGCGAAAGATGGTGGCTCAGCACCTCGATGCGTGCGCCACCTGTACCCAGCGGTATCCCAACCCACCCCAATTGCAGCGGGCCGGCGTGGTGGTGCCGCTGGATGGGGCGGTGGTCACCCGGCGGATCACTTCGGGCGTGCGCCATCCGCGGATCTCCTTCATGGACGGCCGCACCCAGTCGGGCTACCGAAGGCACTAGGCGGGCCGGTTCGCCCGGCGGCGTAGGGCGCGCTCGGTCGCATCGGTCAACAGCGGCCCGGCCTGGGCCATCGCCTCTTCGAGGGGCGTCGTCGAGCTGACGGTCGCTTCCAGCCCGTCGAAGATGGCCAGCACCTCGGCGTGGTCGGCGACGCCGCCGGCGATGGCAATCACCGGGATGCCCGCCGCGCGGGCGCGCCTGGCGACCGCCGCGGGACCCTTGCCGAAGCGCGCCGTCTGGGCGTCCAGCCGGCCTTCGCCGGTGAGCACCAGGTCGGCTCCCCGGAGCCGATCATCGAGACGAATCGCATCCATCACCAGGTCGGCGCCGGGTCGGAGCTCCGCGCCGGTGAAGGCCACCAGGCCCGCCCCCAGCCCCCCGGCGGCCCCGGCTCCCGGAAGCGTCTCCACCTCCCGCCCCAGGTCGCGGCGGATGACGGCCGCCAGCCTTCGCAGGGCGGCGTCCAGCTCGGCCACCACCTGCGGGGTGGCGCCTTTTTGGGGCCCGTAAACGGCGCTGGCGCCGTGGGGACCGGTCAGCGGGTTGGTCACGTCGCTCGCCACCTGCACGCTGGCCGCCGACCAGTCGCCGTGCACGCCGCCCACATGGATGCGGTCGAGGAAGGCCAGCGCTGCGCCTCCCGGCCCCAGCTCCAGGCCGCGCGCGTCGAGCAGGTGATACCCCAGCGCCTGGGCCATCCCGGCTCCGCCGTCGTTGGTCGCGCTGCCGCCTATGCCCACCAGGAAGCGGCGGGCGCCCAGGTCGTAGGCATGCTGGAGGAGCTCCCCCACGCCGTAGGTGGTGGTCATCCGCGGATCCCGGCGATCAGGTGGGAGGAGCGCCAACCCCGAAGCCCGGGCCATCTCGATCACGGCCAGGGCACCGTCCTCGAGCAGGCCGTAGCCCGCCTGGACCGGCTGATCCAGGGGTCCTCGCACCAAGAGGCTGCGCCGCTCCCCGCCGGTGGCGGCCACCAGGGCCTCGACGGTGCCGTCGCCCCCATCGGCGATCGGTACGAACACCAGGTCCGCCTCCGGCAGCACTCTTCGGATTCCCTCGGCCATGGCCTGGGCGGCTTCAACGGCGGTCAGGGTGCCCTTAAAGGCGTTGGGGGCCAGCACAATCCTCATTCCTACCCAGAGATTACTGGGGGGCAGATCCCCCCAGCTGGCCGTTGTGGCGGGCCGTCAAGAGCCGCCACTGCTCTTCCTCTTGACTGCCCCCACCAGCGCTGCGCCAATCGCAGCGCCTACCGGCCGCTCCCCTCTCGGCCTAAGGGCCGGCGCGCCAGCTGGGGGAGAATCCCCCAGTCTGTTTCTAGGCCGGAAGGTTAATAAACCGGGGTCAGCCAGTCGGCGTACTTGGGATTGCGGCCGCGCACGATGTCGAAGTAGAGGGCTTGCAAACGCGAGGCGATGGGTCCGACCTGGCCGCTGCCGATGGCCCGGTGGTCGACCTCGATCACCGGCGCGATCTGGGCCCCCGTGCCGCAAAGGAAGACCTCATCGGCGACATACAGCTCTGAGCGGTCGATACTGCGCTCGACCACCTCGACGCCCAGCTCGGTGCGCAGCAGCTCGATGACGTTCTCCCGGGTGATTCCCTCCAGGATGTTGTCCTGCGCTGGGGGCGTGAAGACCCGATTAGCGCGGACGATGAACAGGTTCTCGGCGCTGCCCTCACAAACGTGTCCGTCCTGGCTCAGCATGATGGCCTCATCGAAGCCGTTTTCCATGGCCTCGGTCTTGGCCAGCGCCGAGTTCACATAGATCCCGGTGATCTTGGCCCGGGCCGGGGCCACGTTGTCATCGATGCGGCGCCAGCTCGAAACCATGCACCGGATGCCGCGTTCTATGTCCACGTAGCTGCCAAACGGAGTGACGTAAATCGCGAAGGAGTCGTTGAGGTTGTGAAGCCGAACCCCGATCTCTTCGGAGCTCTTGAAGGCGATCGGGCGGATGTACGAATCCTGTCGAAAACCGTTCTTGCGGACCAGCTCCACGGTGATCGCGCAGAGCTCGTCCACCGAAAGCGGGATCTTGAGCATCAACACCCGGGCCGAGCGGTGCATGCGCTCGTAATGTTCGCGGGGCTTGAGGATGAACAGCTGCTCGTGCTCGGCGTTCCAGTAGGCGCGCAGGCCTTCGAAGACGCCGGTGCCATAGTGCAGAGCGTGGGTCATGAGCCCCAGGCGGGCGTCGCCGTATCGCTTGAACTCCCCATCGAAGTAGACCCAGTACTGGGCCTGCTCCCGCCGCCGACCCTCGCCGGCTTTCGCCACGCCTTCTGCCTTGACCGCCATCCGGACCTCCTGCACGTGCTGCGCCGCGCTGGGGTGCATGTCGCGGGCGCGCTTCATCTACAGCCGATTATATGCCCGCCCGGACGGGCCAGCGCAACGATCCGGACTACCGATGTCGTGGCGTTTCTGAATTCAAAAAGGGCTGTGCTAAGCTGTGGGTCGCCGTGGCTCCACTACGGATGAACTCGACCGTGGTGCGGTGGCTCACGCCCGGGCTCCACATCAAGCGCTGGCTCCTCCTTCTGCTCGCCGGGATGGTGCTTGTCAGCCTGGGTATCGGCTATGCGTTGCGCAACTTCTATGAGTTTGGACGCTTCCCCCAATTCGTCGCGTCACTCACGCTTCAGTTCCTGCCGCGTTATGTCCGCGCGGGCCTGTTCGGACTGGCTGGCATTTCGATCATTGGCTTCGCGCTCTACAAGCTGGCCCAGTCCATGCTGGGCCCCTTCTTGCTCGACCGGAACCGCGGGCTGGCCGAGATCCTGTACAACTACCGGACGCTGCAGCGGGGGCCGCGGATCGTGGCCATGGGCGGCGGGACCGGCCTCTCCACCCTGCTCCGCGGGCTGAAGAAGTACAGCGGCAACCTGACCGCCATCGTGACCGTCGCCGACGACGGCGGCAGTTCGGGCCGGTTGCGGAGCGAGTACCGGATCCTGCCACCGGGCGACTTCCGGCAGTGCATCACGGCGCTGGCCGACGTCGAACCGCTGATGAACACCCTCTTCCAGCATCGCTTCACAGAAGGGAGCCTCAACGGTCACTCCTTCGGCAACCTCTTCATCATGGCCATGGCCGAGATCACCGGCGACTTCGAGCACGCCATCCGCGAGTCCGGGCGCGTCCTCGCCGTCCGGGGCCAGATCGTGCCGTCCACACTGCATGACGTGACCCTGATCGCCGAGATGGCCGACGGCGAGACCCGGGTCGGGGAGTCGAACATCCCGCACCCCGGACCGAACGGTAACGGCCAGGCGACCATCAAGCGGGTCTTCCTGGAACCGGAACCGACCGTGAACCCGGAGGCCGAGGAGGCCATCCTCAACGCCGAGATGATCATCATCGGGCCGGGCAGCCTGTACACCAGCATCCTGCCCAACCTAGTGGTCGACGGGATGGCCGAGGCGCTCAAGGCGTCGCCGGCGGTCAAGGTCTTCATCTGCAACGTGGCCACCCAGCCTGGCGAGACCGAACACTTCCGGGTGAGCGACCACCTGGAGGCCATCGAGGATCACCTGGGGACGAACATCTTTGACTTCGCCGTGGTCAACAGCAATCAGAGTTTCCCGCTCCCAGTGTCGGCGCAGGACGCCGGCATCCAGCGCGTCGTCTATGACCCGGCGACGGCCTCCGACCGGGGCATCCGGGTGCTTCTGGCCGACGTGGTCAACCCCAGGCTGGCCACCCACCATGATCCCGAGAAGCTGGCCAAGGTGATCATGAAAAAGATCTGGAAGGGATAGCGTCCAGCGGGTGGTGGCGGCGCCACCACCGGGTCAACAGCTCCTCGCCGAAAAAAGCCCCCAGCGCGAAGACGACGCCGCCAATGACGTCCACGACGTAGTGCTCGCCCAGGTAGACGAGGCTGAGCCACACACACACGGCGTACACGACCGTCGGCCACGCCCATCGGCCCCACAGGCGCAGGGCAAAGAGGGCGCCCAGAAAGGGGAAGGCGGCGTGCAGGGAGGGCATGGCCGCGTACAGGTTCGGCGTCAGCCAGTGATAGAGCGTGGCCGGCACCGGCACGCCCGGCAGGTCGGTGAAGCTGGGCAGCGTATGGTCAATGATCTTCACCACCCCTGGAACCGCAATCCACGGCGGCGCCACCGGCAGCAACAGGTAAAAGAAAAACGCGGCGAACGCCATGGCGACCAGCGTCCGCGAGAATCGCAAGAAGGACCCCCGGTCGATGATCCAGAAGAGGTAGCCGAGCCCCAGCGGAAAGGCGAAGTGGAGGAAATAGAACATGGTGGCGGCGATGTCGTACCAGCTCACCCGGCCGGCATGGTAGAAGGCCTGTTGCAGGAGGACGGTCGGCACCTGCCCGAAGCAGACCAGACGCTCCAGCCCGGTGACGTCGTGAATCGGCATCCCAATCTTGCCGCCCAGGCCGCGCAGGTACTCGTACCCCAGAAACAGGATGAGGAACGGGATCCAGTCGGTGAGGAACAGGCGCGTCCGGCCCAGGACCAGGGCGGCA
>DASPZT010000305.1:0-4046 GCA_035636135.1 Candidatus Limnocylindria bacterium
ACCGTGATCTTGATCTCGCCCACCATCTTCTCGTCGATGACGGTCCCGAAGATGATATTGGCGTCGCGGTCGGCCGACGCCCGCACAATCTCGGCGGCCTCGTTGACTTCGTGGAGCGTCATGTCCGGACCGCCGGTGACATTCAGCAGGATGCCACGCGCCCCGTCGATCGACGTTTCCAGCAGCGGGCTGGCGACCGCGTCCCGGGCCGCGTCGGAGGCCCGCTGGTCCCCACTACCGAAGCCGATGCCCATCAGGGACGCGCCCTGGCCGGACATGACGGCCTTCACATCGGCAAAGTCCAGGTTGATCAGGCCGGGCATCACGATCAGGTCCGAGATGCCCTGCACGCCCTGGCGCAGGACGTCGTCGGCGATCTTCAGGGCTTCCGTGAACGGCACTTTCTTGTCCGTGACGTCCAGCAGCCGCTGGTTCGGGATGGTGATCAGGCTGTCGACTTTCTCTCGCAGCCTGGCCACCCCCTCTTCGGCCAGCTGGCGGCGTCGCGTGCCTTCAAACGTAAACGGCTTGGTCACTACGCCAATCGTCAGCGCGCCGTTGTTGCGCGCCACCTCGGCGATCACCGGCGCGGCGCCGGTCCCGGTGCCGCCGCCCATGCCAGCGGTCAGAAAAACCATGTCCGCTCCGCGCAGCAGCTCGGTCAGCTCCTGCTGGCTCTCCTCGGCCGCCTCGCGCCCGATGGTCGGGTCGCCGCCGGCGCCCAGACCGCGGGTCAACTTCTTGCCGATGTTGACTTTGATCTCGGCCTCCGACTTGGCCAGTGCCTGCAGGTCAGTGTTGATGGCGATGAACTCGACGCCCCGCAGCTTCGAGCGGATCATGCGGTTGACCGCGTTGCTCCCGCCGCCGCCGACCCCAACGACTTTGATCCGAGCGTTGCCTTCGAGCGTCTGGTCGGCGTCGCGCATTCTTCCATCCTCCTTGTCCCGATCCAGGCGAGCCCGCACGAAGCGCTCGGCAGGGGGCCGCGATACGAAACCCTTCATCCGCATTTCCACGTCGTAGTCCATCGTGGCCTCCTTAGAAAAACTCTCTGAACCAGGTGACGGTCCGTTGATAGACGGCGGTCACGCCTTCGTGCGTGGGGGCATGCCCGTTGTGCCGATGACTGAGGTTGAACCCCCAGCGCAGCAGCCCGATCGCGGTCGCATAGGCGGGGCCACTTACCCGGTCGGCCATTCCGCTGATCCCGGCCGGCGTCCCGATGCGCACCGGGAGTTCGAGCGTCGTCTGGGCGGTCTCGGTCATGCCCATCAGCCGGCAGCCGCCGCCCGTGAGCACCACCCCGGCCGGCAGGTACCCATCGCGGGAGCCGCGCCGGACCTCCTGCCGGACCATCTCCAGGATCTCGCGCGCCCGCGGGGCGATGATCTCGGCCAGGTGCCGGCGGGGCACGGTCTGGCTCCGCTCGGTGCCGATCTGGTGGACCTCAACCATCTCTTCGCGGGGAATGCAGGAGGGCACCGTGTGGCCGTAGTTCACCTTCAGGCTCTCCGCCTCTTCCAGCGTCGTGCGCAGCCCAATCGCGACGTCATTCGTCACGTGCAGCGCCCCAACGGGGAGCACGGCCGTATGCAGCACACTGCCGTCCACAAACACGGCCACGTCCGTCGTCCCGCCGCCCATGTCGACCAGCGCCACCCCCAGGTCGAGCTCGTTGTCATTGAGCGTCGCCTCGGCCGACGCCAGCGACTGGACGACCATGTCCTCCACGCTGAGCCCGGCCTGCTGCACGCACTTGACCACGTTCTGGACCGCAGTCAGCGCCCCGGTCACGATGTGGGCTTCGACCTCCAGGCGGGCACCGCACATGCCAATGGCATCGCGGACTCCCTCCTGGCCGTCGACCACGTATCCGCGGGGAACGACGTGGATGATCTCGCGATCGCTGGGCACCGACACGGCCCGCGCCGCGTCGATGACGCGAGTCACGTCCGCATGCGCGATCTCGTGGTCGGTCCGCGAGACCGCCACCACGCCGCGGCTGTTTTGACTGAGCACATGGGTGCCGGCCAGACCGACATACACGGACTCCACCCGCTGGCCGGCCATCCGCTGGGCACCCTGCACCGCCTGCGTGATGCTGTGCACGGTCTTTTCCATGTTGACCACGGAGCCTCGCCGGAGGCCTTCGGAGGGGGCTTCGCCGACCCCGACGATGTTGAGGCCGCGTTCGGTCAGCTCGCCGACCACGCAGCAAACCTTCGTGGTGCCGATGTCCAGGGCCGAAATGTATTTAGAACGTGGCAAAGACTGTTCCTGGGACGAACTGGACGGACGGTTTGCCACATTATACGGTGGTCGCTGCCACCTGACAATACAATCCGGGACTGGTTATCCACAGCCCAAGGTGGACGGTAAGCCCGGATCTACCAGTCGGGCGAAGCAGATCGGGATGCGGGGCGTGCCGAGCCGAAGGAGGCGACGAGCACGTGAAGGAGCGCATCCGTCGATGCGTGACTGAGCGCGCGTAGGAGACGACGTCCGGAGCCCGGCCTCGGGCTCAGGCCGTATCCGCGCCCGAGATGCAAGCTCGAGCCGGTGGATTCGGGCTAAAGCAAATGCCGCCTGATGACCGCGATGTTCTCGAAGATGCGGACCCCGAAGGCGACGATGGCGGCGAAATATAGCTCCACCCCCAGCTTGTCACCGAGGTAGGTGAGCGCCCCCGCGACGACTGAATTCACGAGCAGGCCCGAGATGAAGACCTTGTTTTCAAAGTTGCCGTTGAGCCAGGCCTTGATGGCGCCGAAGATCGAATCCAGCGCGGCCAGGATCATGACCGCGGTGTAGCGCGCATACCCGGGTGGGATCTGCACCGGGGCGTTGAGGCCGAGCAAGATGCCCACGCTGGCAAACACCGCCGCGAAGAGGACGATCCAGACGGCTTCGCGACTCCCGCTGGCCGCGCTTTTCATGATTACTTGCGAAGCTGGACGGCGGGCGCGGCCGGGTTCATGAGGTTGACGTAGGTGATCGGCGACGACACCAGGTCGATCCGGCTGGCCAGGGCTTTCAGCGCGGCCAGCTTCGGCTCCAGCGTGGCCCGCTCGTCGGCCGTCGCCATCTGGCCGAAGTAGATGACAAAGCCCCGGTCGGTCTTGACCGACAAACCCTGGCGATCGTCCAGGGAGAAGGCGACGACCCGCATGTGATACGCGCCCGGGAACCCGCTGCTCATCGGGATCAGGAGCGCTTCCAGCTCCGGGGAGAGGACCGCGGTCCCGGCCTGGGTCGATGCCAGGGCGGGACGCTGGACGATGGGCAGGCTGCCGGCCTCGGGCGCCGGCCCCAGGATGCGGCCCTGGGCATTGAGGAAGAACGACCGCTCCCCCTGCTGCAGCACGGCCACCGGGATCCACTCGTCGATCCGGACCTGCACATGATCGGGAAGCGTCAGCGCCACGCTGGCCGACCTCACCCAGGGCAGGGCTCGTAACCGGGCCTCCAGGACGGAATGGTCCAAAAGAAAGATGCTCCGGTCGGACGGCACTGCCAGGGCCGCGGCTACCTGCTGGGCGTCGAGATGCGCCGTCCCCACGACCTGCACGGCCCTGGGACGAAAAGCCGGGTTCGCCAGAAGGAAGAGCAGCGCAAACACCTCCACGCCAAGCACGATGAGCTGGCCGCTGGCCCAGAGCCAGCCGCGCAAGCCGCTGCCGGTCTTTAGGGCGGGTCGCGCCGTGCGGGTCTTCCGGGTGGGTCGAGTCGTGACCGTCATCGCTTGTCCTCGGGATCCAGCAGGCGGGAATCGATGGCCGTCTGGGAGCGCTGCTTTTCTTTAAACCGCTCCAGGGCCAGGGTGATCAGCCGGTCCACCAGGCTGGGATAGGAAAGGCCGCTCGCCTCCCACAGCTTGGGATACATGCTGATGCGCGTGAACCCGGGGATGGTATTCGCCTCGTTCAGGTAGATCCGGTTCGTCGTCCGCTCCAGAAAGAAGTCGACGCGCGCCATGCCGGCCGCGTCGATCGCCTGGAAGGCGCGAACGGCCAGCGCTCGGGCTTCCTCGGCCACCGACGCCG
>DASPZT010000306.1:0-4206 GCA_035636135.1 Candidatus Limnocylindria bacterium
AACAAGCTGGTGGGCTTGCTTCACGCCTGCCTGCGGGACCGCACCCGGTACGAGGAGCAGCGCGCTTGGTCGATGGCCCTCACCCAGTCCGCCGCTTGACCCCTTAGCCACCTGGGATGTACCCCGCAAGGGGGAGGGAGACAATTTCGCTTCCCGCCAAGGGCGAGGGAGACTAATCTCGCTTCCCGCCCAAGGGGGGAGATTTATTTCGCTCCCCGCAAGCGGGAGGGGTTCCGGCCTAGCGGACGGCCAGGCAGGTCACCGTCTTGAAGACGCCGTCGACCTTCTGGATCTTGTCGACAATGATGGTCCCGATGCCGGCCACGTCGGGGGCCTCGACCTGGGCGATCACGTCGTATTCGCCGGTGATGGCGTCGGCATGCTGGATGCCGGTGACGCCCTGCAGGGACCTGGCCACGTCGATCGCCTTCCCGGCGGATGCGTTGATGAGCACGTATGCGCGCACGTTGACCTCCTCACTGTTCCCGGTTACGGGCCCCCCGGCCCGGTCATTCCAGCATACGGCTCCGGGCTCGCTTGGCAAGAGGGGAATTGCCGGGATCGCTGCGTAAGATAGGCATATGCCCTCGATGACGGCGGTGGTGAAGGCCACCGCCGCGCCGGGCGCCGAACTCGTCCAGGTCAGAGTCCCGGAGCCGGCGGGCACGGACGTCCTGGTCGAGGTGCTGGCCACCTCCATCTGCGGCACCGACGTGCACATCTACGACTGGAACCACTGGGCCGCCGGCCGGATCCATCCGCCGCGGGTCTTCGGGCATGAGATGGCCGGCCGGGTGGTGGCGGTGGCAGGTCCCGTGGACCGGGTCAAGGTCGGCGACTACATCGCGGCCGAGACCCACGTGGTCGACCACACCTGCCGGCAGTGCCTGCGCGGCCAGTTCCACCTGTGCGAGAACCTGCGCATCCTGGGGGTGGATCGGGACGGGTCCTTTGCCCGCTACGTCCTGCTACCGGCCGACAACTGCTGGCACAATGCGCAGGGGCTGACGCCCGAGGTGGCGGCCCTGCAGGAGCCCTTCGGCAATGCCGTGCATGCCGCCACCGCCGGGCCGCTGGCCGGCAACACGGTGGCCGTCTTCGGGTGTGGGCCCATCGGCCTGTGCGCCATCGGGATCGCGCGCGCGGAAGGCGCAGCCGCCGTGTTCGCGGTGGAACCGAATCCCTACCGCCAGGACCTGGCCCGCCGCATGGGCGCCCACCAGGTCATCACGCCCTCCGGGTCGACGGTGGCCGAGCTGAAGCGGGCCAACGGCGGGCTGGGCGTGGATGTGGTGCTCGAGATGTCGGGAAACCCGCTGGCGATCCAGCAGGGACTCGAGGTCCTGCATGCCGGCGGGTGGATCAGCCTCCTCGGGCTGGGCGATGCCCGCGCCACCCTCGACCTGAACGAACTGGTGGTGCTGAAGGGGCTCACCATCTACGGGATCACAGGTCGCAAGATCTGGGATACGTGGGAGAAGACATCCCGTTATTTGAGCCAGGGACTGGTCGACGTCAGTCCGCTGATCACGCATCGATTCCCGCTTACCGAGTTTGACGAGGCGATGAGCATCATGAAGAGCCGGCGATCCGGCAAGGTTGTCTTGATGCCCAACGGAAGCTAGGTCCCTAGGAGGGCTCCCATGATCACCGAAAAGACACAGTTCCTGGCCGACGAGCTGGCGGACCTTCGAGCCAAGGGCCTCTTCCGGCCTCTGCGGGTGCTGGATAGTGCCCAGGGCCCGGAGGCGGTGGTGGATGGCAAGCGCGTCATCAACCTCTCCTCAAACAACTACCTCGGTCTCAACACCCATCCGCGCCTCAAGGAGGCCACCATCAAGGCCACCGAGCAGTGGGGCGCCGGCTCCGGGGCGGTGCGCACCATCGCGGGCACCATGGAGCTGCACGAGGAGCTGGAGCGGCGGCTGGCGGAGTTCAAGCACACCGAGGCCTCCCTGGTCTTCCAGTCGGGCTTCACCGCCAACGTGGGCCTGCTCCAGGTGCTGGTGGGGGAGGGCGACGTGATCATCTCGGACGAGCTCAACCATGCCAGCATCATCGACGGCATCCGGCTGTCCCGAGCGGAGCGCTCCATCTTCAAGCACCGCGACATGGATGACCTGGAGCGGCACCTGGCCAAGCACGCCGACAAGCGGGTGAGGCTGGTCGTTACCGACGGCGTCTTCAGCATGGACGGCGACATCGCCCCCCTGGCCAAGATCGTGGAACGGGCCGAGGCCCACCGGGCCCTGGTGATGGTGGACGACGCCCACGCCAGTGGCGTGCTGGGCACCAACGGCCGGGGGAGCGTCAACCACTTCAAGCTGGACGGCCGGGTGGACCTCCAGATGGGCACCCTCTCCAAGGCGATCGGGGTGCTGGGCGGATATGTGGCCTCCGCCCAGGTGGTGCGCGACTTCCTGATCCACCGGGCCAGGCCGTTCCTGTTCAGCACCTCCCATCCGCCGGGGGTGGCCGCCGCCTGCATCGCCGCGATCGACGTCCTGCTGGCCGAGCCGGAACGGATCGAGCGGTTGTGGGCCAACACCCGGCGGTTCAAGGCGGGGCTGGCCCGGATCGGGTTCGATACCGGCGCCAGCGAAACCCCTATCACGCCGGTGATCGTGGGCAAGGGGTCGGACGCCATGGCGCTCTCGGACTGGCTGTTCGGCCGGGGGATCTTTGCCCAGGGGATCGGCTACCCGACCGTGCCCGAGGGACGGGCCCGGGTCCGGACCATTGTCACCAGTGCCCATACCGAGGCCCAGCTGGATACGGCGCTGGAGGCTTTTGCGGAAGCGGGGAAGCAGCTACACATTTTGCGAAGGGAGTAACGTTCCTGGGTCAGTTGGACTATATGGAGTGGCCAGCTTTCCGGTGACTGAACGGTCGGCGGCGGAGCTGCAGGACGAAGCCAGGCTGATCGAAGCCGCCAAACGCGATCGGCAAGCGTTCGCGGCGCTCTACGACCGCTATTTCGATCAGATCTACTCGTACTGCTACTACCACACCGGCAACCGGCAGTCGGCGGAAGACCTGGCTAGCGAGACGTTTCAACGGGCCCTGGAAGGGCTCGCCGGCTTCGAATGGCGGGGAGTCCCGTACTCAGCATGGTTGTACAAAGTAGCGGCGAACTTGATGGCGAAGCAGCGGCGGCGGCCTGCGTTCATCGAATTGCCGGAGCCGCTGGTGGCCCCGGTGGAGCAGAACCCGGAGCGGGTCTGGCTGAAGCGAGAACAGGGCGATGAGCTGCACGCGGCGGTCCGCCGGTTGCCACTGGACCAGCGGGAAGCGGTGCTGCTCAAGTTCGAGGGCCGCCTCAAAAACAAGGAGATCGGCATGATCATGGGGCGCAGCGAGGGAGCGGTGAAACTCCTGCTCTTCCGCGCCGTGCACAAGCTCCGCCGGCTGCTCAGCCCGCGGGGGAGGGAGCGATGACCACCCGTCCGGACGAGGTGGACGCGCTGGCCCAGGCCATTGACCGCCTGCTCTTCCCGGAGCTCCGGCGGAGCAGTGCGCCCACGTTGGCGTCGCCGGCCGAGGCGGAACTGATCTCCTACCTGAATGACAGCTTTCCCCGAGTGGCGCTGCCCACCGCCCGCAGGGAACGGGTCCAGCGCCAGCTGATTCGCGCCCTGCGCATCCCTTCCGGGGCCACCCCGCGCAGCTGGGAGCGGCTGGAGTGGGCGATGAACCGCCGCATCCCGCTGGATTCGCCCTGGACGCCGGTGGTGGGGGGTGCGGCCCTGGTGGTGTTAGGCGTCCTCGGGGTTGCCTACTGGCGCCAACGGTCGGCGCTGAAAGGGGTAGCGGCCGCGGCCCTGCGTTAGGGTGAGATTCGGGCGAAAGGCACCCTCCCGTACCCCTCCCGTGGTTGGAGGGGACAAATCTATCTCGGCACCCGCGCCCATCTCTGCCTGAAAGGAGGGGACAAATCTATCTAGGCACCCTCGCCTAGATCTACCTGAGGGCGACGGGACAACAGACTGGCGGGAGAGTCCTTCTTCGCTGGGGCGATGAAACTTAACTGCCCCGGGGCTCGTTACTCTGGTGGACAGATGGCAGGCTGGATTCGGCGCGCGCCACGGTTCCTGGTATTGCCCCTGGTGCTGATCATGGCCGGCTTGCTTCCGCCGGGGCCACCGGTACGACTGGTGGCATCCGCGCCGGCGGCCGTATCTGCCGATGAGGACGTCCGGGACCTCT
>DASPZT010000307.1:0-2439 GCA_035636135.1 Candidatus Limnocylindria bacterium
ACGCCCGGAGCGCGGGGCCGTCGGACGAACGAAGCAGGTTGGGATGCGGGGCGTGCCGAGCCACAGGAGGCGACGAGCACGCGAGGGAGCGCATCCGTCGATGCGTGACCGAGCGCGCGCAGGAGACGACGCCCGGAGCCCGGGGCCGTCGGACGAACGAAGCAGATTGGGATGCGGGGCGTGCCGAGCCGCAGGAGGCGACGAGCACGCGAGGGAGCGCACCCGTCGGTGCGTGACCGAGCGCGCGCAGGAGACGACGCCCGGATCGGCCGCATCCGCGCCCAAGATGCGAGTTTGTTCCGGCGGCCTCGGGCTCAGGCCGCATCCGCGCCCAAGATGCGAGTTTGTTCCGGCGGCCTCGGGCTCAGGCCGCAGCCGCGCCCAAGATGCGAGTTTGTTCCGGCGGCCTCGGGCTCAGGCCGCATCCGCGCCCGAGATGCCAGCTCGATCCGGTGGATTCGGGCTAGGGTCAGGATCAGCCGGACTTCTTCCGGGACCTGCCTCGCGAGCTCTTGGTCTCGCCCTTCTCAGCCCGGATCTTGTTTACTGTCCGGGCAGCGACTTCTTCCTCCCGTCCCTTGTAGCGGCCCGGATTTCTTCGCGCTCTCCTTGATGTGTTCGTACTGTCGCTCCTCTTTCGGGCTTGCGCCTGCGGGCATCGGTCCGTCACCTCCGCTGGATTTCCCCTCGATTCCAGTATGGGAAGGCGGGGCCGCGCCGGGCAAGGATCTAGCGCCGCACTCCCTGGTCCGCGATATCGAGGGCCTTGTCGATGATGGCGAAGCCCTCGTTCAGCTCGTCCTCGGTGATGCACAGCGGAGGGTTGGTCATGATGCTGTGCCAGCGCAAGAACGTATAGAGACCGTGCTCCCGGAAATACTTGGCGATGGCCTTCATCTCATCGGACGTCCCGTTGAAGGGGGCCAGCGGCTCCATGGTCCGGCGGTCCCGGACCAGCTCCAGGATGCCGAACAGGCCGATCGACCGGGTCAGCCCGACGGAGGGATGCTTGTCGGCCAGCTCCTGGTGATGGGCGCGCATGACCTCACCCATCCGCCGGGCGTTGCCGATCATGTCGTCTTCCTCATAGGCCTGGATGGTGCCCAGCGCCGCGGCGCAAGCCAGCGGATGGCTGTTGTAGGTCAGCCCGCCGTAGAAGACGTTCTTTTCGAAGTGCTCGGCGACCCGCGGCCGCATGCCCACCGCCCCCAGGGGCACGTAGCTGCTGGTCAGGCCCTTGGCCATGGTGATGATGTCGGGCACCACCTTCCAGTGATCGACCGCAAACCAGGCGCCCGTCCGGCCAAAGCCGGACATGATCTCGTCGCAGACCATCAGGATGCCGTATCGGTCGCAGAGCTCTCGCACTCCCTGCAGGTAGCCGTCGGGTGGAATGAGAACGCCGTTCGTGCCAGTCACGGTCTCCAGGAAGAAGGCGGCGATCGTGTGCGGCCCCTCCAGCTGGATCGTTTCCTCGAGGTACTCGAGCGATTCTTCGGCGGAGTCGACCTCCCGCTGCGGCCCGTGGTAGGGGTCGAGCACCCGGACCACGCCGGACGTTCCCAGGTCATTCGCCCAGCGGCGGGGATCGCCGGTCATCGCCATAGCGACCCCGGTCGACCCGTGGTACGAGCGATACCGGGACATGACCTTGTACCGTCCGGTCACGGCGCGCGCCAGCTTCACGGCGTTTTCGTTGGCGTCCGCGCCCCCCAGCGTGAAAAAGACCTTGTCGATGTCGCCGGGGAGCAGTTCGGCCAGCTTCTGGCCGAGCAACGCTCGCGGCTCATGGGCCAGGAAGGGGTTGACGTAGGCCAGCTTCTCGGCCTGCCGCTTGATGGCCTCGATGATCCGGCGATCGCCGTGGCCGGCGTTGACGCTCATCAGCTGGCTGTTGAAGTCGATGTAGCGCTTGCCGTCGCTCGTCCAGAAGTACACGCCCTTGGCATGATCGACCGGCAGGGGATCGGCCGCGGACTGGGCCATCCAGTCGTAGAGCGTGTACTGCTTGCTGAGGGCGACGATCTCATCGGCGCTCAGCACGTGGGGAGCGGCGGCGATGGTCACAGCCAGCGCGTGGTGACGACCTTGTGCCGGGTGTAGAACCGGACGCTGTCCTGGCCCGTGGCGTGCAGGTCGCCGAAAAACGAATTCTTCCAGCCCGTGAACGGGAAGAAAGCCATGGGGGCGGCCACCCCGATGTTCACGCCCAGCATCCCGGCCTGGGCGCGGCGCTTGAACTCCCGAGCATTCTTGCCGGACGTCGTAAAGATGGACGCCATGTTCCCGTAGGTGCTCGCGTTCAGCAGCTTGAGGGCCTCATCGATGTCGGACGCCCGCATCACCGACAGCACCGGTCCGAACAGCTCATCTTTCCAGATCCGCATCTCGGGGGTGACCCGGTCGAAGATGGTTGGGCGCAGGAAGAAGCCCTCCGAG
>DASPZT010000308.1:0-7089 GCA_035636135.1 Candidatus Limnocylindria bacterium
CGCCCCAGCCCCAACCCGGCAAAAACCGCGGCGAAGGCCAGGATGGTAAGGGGGTTGGTGAAGGTCAGACCCAGTGTGGAGAGATACGCCGCCCCCAGCCCGGAGCTCGCCGGGACGTCGTCCGACTCGGACCGCGCCGGGCTGGACAGCAGCGACCGGAGCCCGAATACCAGCAGCGCCCCGCCGCCCAGCAGCGCCAGCCAGCGACGCTGGGCGACCAGGGCGCCGGTGACGGCCGCCACGCCGAAGGCCGCCAGGGCCGCGTAGATGCCATCGCCGGTGGCCACCCCGAGTCCGGAGGCGATCCCGCTGACCCAGCCGCGGGCGAGGGTTCGCCTAAGACAGAGGAAGAAAATCGGACCTGGGGAGGCCGCGATGGCGACGCCCAGGACGAGACCTCTGAGCAGGTTGCTGGCCATCGGGGCTTCTCACGGCGGCCATTGTAGTCGCCTGAGGAGGCGAACGGTCCTGGGCAATCCAGGCACCCGCCAGCATCCAGCGCGCGGCGCATCATATTCGCATGACCAGAAACGGGCGCAGTCGGACGCTCGCGCCGCTTGTGCTGCTCTTGGTCCTTGCCTCGTGTGGCGGAATCCGGATGCCCGCATCCGCCATATCGTCGAACCAAAGCCTCGTCTGGCGGGTGCAGCCGGTAGCTATTTCGAGTCCGTGCTCGCCGAAACCATGCGCGCTCGTCGGTGGCCTCGAAATCATGATCTCGAATGTCGATCGCAACGCGACGCCGCCGCCAAACGATCCGCCCTGCCCGCCGGATCGCATTATCTGCGCCTCGATGTGTCGTTCCTGGCCGTGACGGGTACGCACACGGTCTACGATCCGCGTGCCGCGACGCCGATTGTGATCGACGAGGATGGGCCGGACAGCAGCACGAACAGCGCCCCGGGCGCGGCGATCACCTACAACATGGCCAACCCGGATAACTTCTGCGGCCCCCCTCCCACCCCCTCGGCAACCGCCGGCGGCGCAATGGGCGGGAACATCGCTCCCCCACTGGCCACGCTCGGTCCCGGCGAGCGCGCCGGTCCGGTTCAGATGTGCTTCTGGGTTCGGGGGCCGGTCAATCAGCGGCTGACCTACGCCTGGTGGCCGTCGGGCATTCCCAATACGCCAGGCATTCTGTACATGCCGGTCACGATTCCGCTCCCTTGACCGGACGAGCTAGAGGTTTAAGCCGTGGCGAGCTGTCGCTTCTTCAGCACCCGGCGTAGGTACTGCCCGGTGTACGACTTTGGGTTCCGGCCGATCTCCTCCGGGGTGCCGGTCGCCACCACCTCCCCGCCGCGATCGCCGCCGTCTGGGCCCAGGTCGATGATGTGGTCGGCGGTCTTCAAGACGTCCAGGTTGTGCTCGATGACCACGACCGTGTTGCCGGCGTCGACCAGGCGGTGCAGAACGTTCAGCAAGCGCTCGATGTCGGCAAAGTGAAGACCCGTCGTCGGCTCATCCAGGATGTAGAAGGTCCGTCCGGTGTCCCGGCGGCTCAACTCCTCCGTGAGTTTCACGCGTTGGGCTTCACCACCGGACAGCTGGGTGGCCGGCTGGCCCAGCCGAATGTACCCGAGCCCGACATCGCACAGGGTTTGCAGCTTACGCTTGATCCGCGGGATCTTGTCGAAGAGCTCGGTGGCTTCTTCGACCGACATGTCCAGGACATCCGCGATGCTGTGGCCGCGATACTTCACTTCCAGGGCCTCGTTGTTGTACCGCTTGCCCTTGCACACCTCACACGGCACGTAGACATCCGGGAGGAAGTGCATCTCGATCTTGATGATGCCGTCGCCCTCGCACGCCTCGCAGCGGCCGCCTTTGACGTTGAAGCTGAAGCGGCCGGGCGAATAGCCTCGAACCTTGGCTTCGGGCAGCTGGGCAAAGAGCTCTCGGATGTACGTGAACACCCCCGTGTACGTCGCCGGGTTCGACCGCGGCGTCCGCCCGATGGGCGACTGGTCGACGTTGATCACCTTGTCGATGAACCCCAGTCCGGAGATCTCCCGGTGGGCGCCGGGCCGGTCCTTCGCCCGGAAGAAGTGCTGGGCCAGCCGCCGGTAGACGATGTCGCTGACCAGCGTGCTCTTGCCGGACCCGCTGACCCCGGCCACGCAGATCAGCTCGCCAAGCGGGAAGTACACGTCGATATTCTTGAGGTTGTTCTCGGTCGCGCCGCGCACAACCAGCATCGAGCCGTTCCCGGTCCGCCGGCCGCTGGGTAGCGGAATGCTCCGCTCGCCGCGCAGGTACGCCCCCGTGATCGACTCGCTGGACTCGAGGATGTCGTCCAGCGTGCCGGCCGCCACGATCTTGCCACCGTGCTCCCCAGCGCCCGGGCCGATGTCGACCACGTAGTCCGCCGTGCGGATGGTTTCCTCGTCGTGTTCGATGACGATTAGCGTGTTGCCGATATCGCGCAGCGTGAGAAGGGTATTGATCAGCTTGCGATTGTCGCGCTGGTGGAGCCCGATGGACGGCTCATCCAGGATGTAGAGGACCCCCATCAACTTCGATCCGATCTGGGTGGCCAGCCGGATCCGCTGCGCCTCACCCCCCGACAGCGAGTCGGCCGCCCGGGCCAGCGTCAGGTACTCGAGCCCCACGTCGACCAGGAATTGCAGCCGCTCCCGGATCTCTTTCAAAATGCCGCGGGCGATCAAGGTTTCCCGCTCGGGCAGCCGCAGGCGCGCGAACCAGGCCTGGGCGGCGGCAATGGACAGGGCCGACACGTCCATGATCGACCGGTCCGTGATCGTGACCGCCAGGTACTCGGGCTTCAACCGCTTGCCCTTGCACACCGGGCAGGGCCGGGTCGTCATCAACCGCTCGATCTCGCCGCGAATGTAGTCCGACTCGGTCTCGCGGAAGCGCCGCTCCAGGTTGGGCACCAGCCCCTCGTAACCGGTCTCGTACCAGCGCCGGTGGCCCTCGCTGTCGGAGTACCGGACCCGGAGGGGGTCGCCGTTGTTGCCATACAGAATGATCTTCTGTTCCTTCACGGTCAGCTTCCCGAAGGGCTTGTCCATCGGAATCCGGTACCGCTGGGCGACCGCCTCGACCAGGTCGCTGTAGAAGTAGGCGGTCCGGCCCCAGGTCTTGATCGCGCCGTCGCCCAGCGCGCGGTCCTTGTCCGGAATCACGAGGTCGGGGTCGACCTCGAGCTTGCTGCCCAGCCCGGTGCAGGCCGGGCAGGCGCCGTGCGGGTTGTTGAACGAGAAGTTGCGCGGCGCCGGCTCCTCCATGGAGAAACCGTCGTAGGGGCAGACGAAGTGCTGGCTGAACATCAGCTCCTCGCCCTTGCCCTCGGCCGGGACCACCAGCACCAGCCCGCCGGCCATCTTGGCCGCCGTCTCCACGGATTCGCGCAGCCGGCTGACGCCCGCCGGGTCGATCACCAGCCGGTCGACCACGATCTCGATGTCGTGCTTCTTGTTCTTGTCGAGGGGGATGCGCTCGGTCAGCTCGTACAGGCTGCCGTCCACCCGGGCGCGCACGAAGCCGGCCTTGCGCGCATCCGCCAGGATCTCGTGATGCTCACCCTTGCGCTCGCGGACCACCGGCGCCAGGATCATCGCCCGCGAGCCTTTGGGCAGCGCCAGCACCCGGTCGGCGATCTGTTCCGTGGTCTGGCGGCTGAGCTCGTGGCCGCTGATCGGGCAATGGGCGTGCCCGATCCGTGCGTACATCAGGCGTAGGTAGTCATAAATCTCGGTGACGGTGCCCACCGTCGACCGCGGGTTGTGGCTGGATCCTTTCTGGTCGATCGAGATGGCCGGCGAGAGCCCGTCGATCTGGTCCACGTCCGGCTTGTCCATCTGCCCCAGGAACTGCCGGGCATACGACGAGAGGGACTCTACGTACCGGCGCTGGCCCTCGGCGTAGATGGTGTCGAAGGCCAGCGAGGACTTGCCCGACCCGGAGAGGCCGGTGAAGACCACCAGCTTGTCCCGCGGGATGGTCAGGTTGACGTCCTTCAGGTTGTGTTCGCGGGCTCCCCGAATGACGATCTGGGTGTGCGGCGAGCCGATCTCAGGCATGGACTCTCCGTCGTACCCGTCCGCGGGGCCGGCCCAAACCCGCCTCGGCCGCCGCGGCCGGCGGGAGCCCCTCGCGGTATTCCAGGGCGTCCCGGCGAAGAGCGACCAGCCGGTCGCGCAGCTCGGCGGCCCGCTCGAACTGCAGGTCACGCGCCGCCTTTTTCATTTGTCGTTCCAGGTCCTTGACCAGCCGCTGGATCTCATCCGGCGGGAGTCCCGACGCGATCGTGGCAATCGTGTCCTCCACGGCCTGCGCCTGCTGGCGCTCCAGGTTGTAGACAGCCTTGACGATGGTGGCCGGCGTGATCCCGTGCTCTTCGTTGTAGGCCGTCTGCAGCGCCCGCCGCCGGTTGGTCTCGTCGATGGCCCGCTGCATCGACCCCGTGAGCGTGTCTCCGTACAGGATCACGTGGCCCTCCACGTTGCGCGCCGCCCGGCCGATGGTCTGGATCAGCGACCGGTAATCGCGCAGGTAGCTTTCCTTATCGGCGTCGAGGATGGCAATGAAGGCCACCTCGGGCAGGTCCAGGCCTTCGCGGAGCAGGTTGATCCCGACCAGCACGTCGAACGTCCCCAGCCGCAGGTCGCGCAGGATCTCTACCCGCTCCAGGGTGTCGACCTCCGAGTGCAGGTACTGGACCTTGACGCCCATCTCTCGCAAATAGTCCGTCAGGTCCTCGGCCATCTTCTTGGTGAGCACCGTGACCAGCGTGCGCTGCTTCCGCTCGACTCGCTTGTTGAGCTCGGTCAGCAGGTCGTCGATCTGGCCCCGGGTCGGCCGGACCTCAACGGTCGGATCCACCAGCCCGGTGGGCCGAATGACGACCTCGACGGTCTGCTGGGACTTCTGCTCTTCGTAGGGACCCGGCGTGGCCGTCACGTAGACCACCTGCTCGACCTTTCGTTCCCATTCGGCAAACGTCAGCGGCCGGTTGTCCAGCGCCGAGGGCAGCCGGAACCCGTAGTCGACCAGCGGGATCTTGCGGGACCGGTCGCCCCCATACATGCCCCCGATCTGGGGAACCGCGACGTGGGATTCGTCGACCACGACCAGGGTGTCGGCGGGCAGGAAGTCCATCAGCGTGTAGGGCTCCTGGCCCGCGCGGCGGCCGGTGAGATGGCGCGAGTAGTTCTCGATGCCGGCGCAGCTGCCGGTCTCCCGCATCATCTCCATGTCGAATTGCGTCCGCTGGCGCAGCCGCTGCGCCTCGAGCAACTTGCCCTGGCCCTCGAACCAGGCCACCCGCTCGTCCAGTTCCACCTGGATCGCGTCGATGGCCCGCAACAGCTTCTCGCGTGGGGTCACGTAGTGGGTGGCCGGAAAGACCTGGAATGTCTCCACGTCGCCGATGATCTCCCCGGTCAGCGGATCCAGCTGCACGATCCGCTCGACTTGATCGCCGTTGAACTGGACCCGGGTGGCGATCTGGTCGTACGACGGTTGCACGTCCACCGTGTCGCCCCGGACCCGAAACCGGGCCCGCCCGAAATCGACATCGTTGCGCTGGTACTGGAGGTTGGTCAGCTTGCGCAGGAAGATGTCCCGCCGGAATCCCTCGCCGGTGTGGACTTCGATCGACTCGCCCAGGTAGTCCTCGGGTGAGCCCACGCCGTAGATGCACGACACGCTGGCAACGACGATGACGTCGCGCCGGGTGAGCAGCGCCCGGGTGGCCGACTGGCGCAAGCGGTCGATCTCATCGTTCTTCGATGAGTCCTTCTCGATGTAGGTGTCGCTTCGCGGAATGTAGGCCTCCGGCTGGTAGTAGTCGTAATAGCTGACGAAGTATTCCACCGCGTTGGTGGGAAAGAACTGCCGGAACTCGCTGCACAGCTGGGCCGCCAACGTCTTGTTGGGGGACATCACCAGGGTCGGCCGCTGGATCTCCTGGATCATCTGGGCCACGACCATGGTCTTGCCGGAGCCGGTGACGCCCATCAGGACCTGGTGCTTGCGGCCTTCCTCGAGCCCCGCGCCCAGCCTGGCAATAGCCTCCGGCTGGCCACCGGCAGGCTGAAAAGCCGCCGTAAAGGCAAATCTGGGCATCCCCTGATTATATGGCCGTGTTCTGGCGAATTGAAACGGGTCTAAGCACTCTTACGGGTTACTCAATCGGGGCAAAGACACGACCGCGCATCCCGTTACAAGGCGGCAGGATGGTCGCGACGGTAGCGTCCGCCCTTCTTCCTTACGGGGTGATGGCCGTGGGACGAGAAGTACCCAAGACCCCGGGTGGATGGCTCTTCTGGCTGGGGCTCGGGGCGGTTCTCGTACTGGTCTTCAGAGGACTGGGCGGGAACTCTGACCCGCGCACGAGAGGACTGGCCGCCCTGGTCGTCCTCGGGGGAGGTCTGCTCGTTTTTGTTGTCTGGGTACTGACCGGCGGGCAGTTTCCGCCTCCCTAGGCGATCAGATCAATAGTCCAGCGTTTCTTCGATGGTGACCTGGCGCTTCCGTTCCAGGTAGGCGATGGTGGCGACCAGGATGGACAGGCCCAGCAGCGTGCCCCCCAGCACGTCCGAGAACCAGTGGGCGCCAACATAGCAGAGGGCGTAGCCGAGCAGGAGGACCACCACCACCAGGATCGGGCTCAGGCGCGAGCTGTCGCGGCCGAACAACTGCCAGCGCTCGGCCAAATACAGGCACAGGCCATACAGAAACGTCGCCCGGATCATGTGGCCGCTGGGAAACCCATTGGCGTCGGCGTGCCGCGACAGATGGGGCAGCCACGAGGGGAAGCGATGGTAGAAATTGGGCGGCGGGGCGTTGGCGATGAGATGCTTGAAGACCCATTCGATAACGGAGGCAGCCAGCACCAGGACGACCGGCCCAATGGCCAGTAGGCGTAGCCCTTTGAACAACGGGAAGGTGAGCACCAGCGCGATCAGGAGCGTCACCTCGATCGATCCGATGTAGGCCAGGATGGCCAGGCCGACATCCTGGCCGCCGCTGCCGCGGTCCTGAAGGTAGTGGAGAAGCCGATAGTCAAGACGGTCGAATTGGCGCAGCTGGACGAGCAGCGCCACCAGTAGGAAGGCGGCG
>DASPZT010000309.1:0-12750 GCA_035636135.1 Candidatus Limnocylindria bacterium
GCCCCCACCATGAAGAACGACCCGATCAGCACCAGCCCCAACGCCGCCCACACCCGGGCGGCCACCTGTTGCTGGCGCCGGTACCGTTCCCACGCGGTGATCGCGACCAGTCCCAGGTACTGCACGAAGAGGGCGACCGCAATGTTCAGCCTGGCGATGGCGAGGTAGTAGACCAGCTGGACGCCGGCGATGGCTGCCGTGCCGAAGACGGCGAGGGGCACCAGCTCGCGGCGGGGAATGCGGAGCAGCTGGGGACGGAGCAAAAGAAGAATGAGCAGCAGCCAGACGAAGGCGAACCCGATGCGCAGCTGGGCCAGCGTCGCCGGGGCGTAGCCCCGCTGGAAGAGGACCTTGACCCCGTTTCCGCCGGCCGCGTAACACACCGCGGCGGTCAGGACCAGCAGGTAGCCCGGCCGTGGCCGAGCCCAGGCGGGCAGGTGGGCAGTCGAGGCGACGCCCCCGACGATAGCACAGGGTTGGCCCCGTCTGAACTCAAAAGTCCCAGCGTTCGGTGGGACTTTTTACCACAGTGGCGCTACCGGATTGTCAGAGAGACTTCTTGACCAACTGGGCATTCGACCGTAGAGTTATGGTTCGAACACGATGTCTCGCACGAGGAGTTCAGGACGGATGATCGAGGAGACTTCAGTTGAGATTACGGCCCAGCGCGAGCGGTGGCAGCTGGAGCGGGAGCAGCGGTATGCCCGCCGCAATCGTATCCGGTACATCGACGAGCTCCTGAACGAGCTCGAGATGCTCAACATTGCGGAAGAGACCCAGATGCCGCCCGACCTGGCGGTGCGAGTCCAGCGGCTGGCGGACGAGATGAGTCACAGCCTCGGCCATCACGCGCCCGAAGACTTGAGCATCGCCGCCTCCATGGAGGCGCTCTACGACCTGCAGGATGGGCTGATGCTGACGCTCGAAGGCGTCGACGACGAGGACGACTTCTAAAGCGATTCGGGCTTAAGCCCGGATTCGAACTCAGGCTTCCGGGCCTGCCGCCGTTGCCCGCAGCCTCTCGTTAGTCCTTCAGGCCGTCGTGCTCTTTGAGGATGTTCTGGCGCTGATGGTCCAGGTCGGTGACGGCGGTACGTAAGCTCACTGCGTCGGAGACCTCTCCGGCCAGAGCCTGGAGGTTGGCGATGACGCCCGCCTGGCGGAGGGAGTTGGCGGCCCACAGGCTCTTGACGCCCTGGCTCTGGGCAAGGTCGCGGTCGGCAGCCTGCTGGAGCCGGTCAAAGTCCTGCAGCAGGCTCTCGATGATATCGGCCGTCGAGCTGCGCCCTTCGACGTCCAGCATGGCCTGGTTGAGGCCCGCGAAGAAGCCGCCCACCGGAGCCTTGACGTGCACGCCAGTGACCGTGGCGTAGAGGCCCGACAGCAGCGGATCGATCCCTGGCACGGGATGCGGGCCGGGGTCGGTGCTCGCCTCCGCCAGCAAGCTGTAGGCATTCAGGAGGTCCGTATTCGCCTGGGCCAGCTCGGCCAGCCCCCGCTGGGTCTGGTCTCGAGTCGCGGTTCGAGCCGCCTGGTCCCACCATTGCTGCAGGAAGTACCAGCCGCTGTCCGCGCTCAAGCCGCCGGGCTGGTTCCACAGGCTGTCTACGCTTACCGTCCCCGACGCTTCGCCGGCGGCCGCGGGAAGGGCGGTAAGGATCAGGCCGAGGACCACAGCGGCGAGCAGCATTGGCGCGCGCGCGAGCCCGCGCCGGGCGCTATTCTTGCCCATCTAGCTGTCCCCACCGTTGATGATGGGCGCTGCCCCTTACGTGGCCAGGCAACCTCCTGTCACAGGTCGGTCACAGACTGGCTGCTGCCGAGTGACGCGAAGGTAAAGCCCAATTCGGCTGGGCCGGTACTAGGCGACTCGCTCCACGAT
This sequence comes from Candidatus Limnocylindria bacterium, assembly GCA_035636135.1. Lineage (GTDB taxonomy): Bacteria > Chloroflexota > Dormibacteria > CF-121 > CF-121 > CF-121. Next base: position 1,883 of record DASPZT010000309.1, read on the forward strand.
CAGGGCGATGCCCTGGCCCACTCCGATGCACATGGTGGCGAGCCCCCACCGGCCCTGCCGCCGTTGCAGCTCGTGAACCAGCGTGGCGGTGATGCGCGCGCCGCTGGCTCCCAGGGGATGGCCCAGGGCGATGGCGCCTCCGTTTGGGTTGACCCGCTCCGGGTCCAGTTTGAGCTCCTGGATGCAGGCGATGGCCTGGGACGCGAAGGCCTCGTTGAGTTCGATCACGTCCAGGTCCGACGCCGCGATCCCGGCTCGGCGCAGGGCCTTACGGCTGGCCGGAATGGGGCCCAGCCCCATCACCGAAGGGTCGACCCCGGCACTGGCTGCCGCGCGCACGTGGGCCAGCGGGAGAAGGCCCAGCGACCGGGCGTGCCGCTCCGACATCAAGGTCAGGCAGGCCGCCCCATCGTTCAGCGGTGACGAGTTCCCGGCGGTCACGGTGCCGTCCTTTTCGAACGCCGGCTTGAGCTGGGCCAGCTTCTCGAGAGAGGTATCGGATCGGGGCCCTTCGTCGCGATCGACGACCGCGCCGTCCGCCAGCGTCACCGGGACCAGCTCCGCCTTGAAGTGGCACGCCTGTTGGGCGGCCACCGCCCGCCGGTGGCTTTCCAGCGCGAACCGGTCCTGCGCCTCACGGGTGACGCCGAACTGCCGGGCCACGACCTCGGCCGTCTGGCCGAGGCCGATCGTCCACCGGTCAGGGTGGCGGGGATTGACCATGCGCCAGCCCAACGCGCTGTCGTACACGGTCTGCGGCCCGCGGGCGAACGGTTGCGTCATCTTGGGCAGCACGTAGGGGGCTCGGGTCATGCTTTCCACCCCGCCGGCAAGGAAGACGTCGCCGTTGCCGGTCTCAATCTCGCGGGCGGCTGACACGATCGCCTGGAGACCCGAGCCGCACAACCGGTTGACCGTGGCCCCCGGCACCTCGACCGGCAGGCCGGCCAGCAGGACCGCCATCCGCGCCACATTCCGGTTGTCCTCGCCTGCCTGATTGGCGGCTCCGAAATAGACGTCCTCGATGCTGGTGGGATCGAGGTTGATGCGCCGGACGGCTTCGGCCAGTACGAGCGCAGCCAGGTCGTCCGGCCGCACATCCTTGAGTGCGCTGGCGTAGCGACCGATCGGTGTGCGGAGCGCGTCGACGATGACTGCCTGGTCCATTGTTCAAAGAGTGTATCGCGCAAACTGAGGCGCGAATCCGACCACCCGGAGTTAGGCCCTGCACGGGGCGAACCGGAGTTTCGCGTCCCTTGGTGCGGTCCGCGAAACTCGACGCCGCGCCCGGCCGACGTGGGACACGCGCGCCTAGGCTGTCGAGCTCGCAAGGGAGTCGGGCGCGTACCGCGAGCACCTGGTCGGTCGCGGCCGGGCTTGGAGCCATCGCCTTGACTGGCGATGGCTACAATCAGCGCGATGGCCGACCTGGCGCGCGGTTACGATGCGGTCAACCTGGTCGCCGACCCGCTGCATGGATACATCAAGATCACCAAGCGCAGCGCGTCCGGCGACATCGCGGCGGAGCAGGATCTACTCGATGACCCCTGGCTCCAGCGGCTGCGGCGGATCCACCAGCTGCAGTCGGCGTGGTGGGTGTTTCCCAGCGCCGAGCACTCGCGTTTCCAGCATGCGCTGGGGGCCATGCACCTCGCCGGCGAGTGGGCCCGGCACGTCTACCCGAACCTGCGTCTGGTCGCCCCGGACGCGCCGTCGGCCGCCTGCGTGGAGGAAACGCTGCGGGTGGCGGGCCTCCTGCACGATGTCGGTCACGGGCCGTTCGGGCATTTCTTCGACCAGAACTATCTGGACCGGTTCGCCAGTGACCACGAGGTCATCGGCCGGCAGCTCATCCTGGGGCCGCTGGCCGGGGTGATCCGAGCCCTGCAAAGCAGCCCAGCCGGTCCCTTCGAGCCTGGTGAGCGGATCGATCCGCGGTGGGTGGCCGAGCTCATCGCGGAGGATCCGCTGGTGGGGCCGTCGCCGCCGCGCTGGGTCCGCCTGTTGAAGCCCATCCTGTGCGGCACCTACACGGTGGACAACCTGGACTATGTGCCCCGGGACGCCTACATGTGCGGCGTCGCCATCGGCCCGGTGGACGTTGCCCGCCTGCTGCACTACACGTTCCTGGGGGAAGAGGGGATGCTCCTGCACCAGCACGGCACGCAGGCGTTGCTGATGTTCCTGAACGCTCGCCTGTACCTGTACAACAACCTCTATTTCCATCGCACGGTGCGTCGCATCGACCTGCACATGCGAGAGATCTTCCGGGAGACGATCGACCAGCTCCTGCCTGGCGATCCGCTGGCCCATCTCGATGCCTATCAGGCCCTCACTGATTGGTCGCTTATCGAATCGGTGACGAGGTGGCGCCAGGGGGCCGGGCGGCTGCGCGAGCTTGGCCTGGAATGGGAACGGATCGTCCGCCGAGAGCTCAAGTGGCGGATGATCTTCGAGGACTACTCCGAGATCTCGGAGATGCCGGCCGGCTTCCCCCCGCAGCCGGCTCGAGTGGAGGCCATCCTGCGGGAGCGGCTCCCGGCCGACCTGCGTGACGCGTCGCTGGTGGTGGACGTCGCCTCCGTCGATCCACGGCCCCAGAACCCGCTCCAGGACCGCGGGGCGGTTCGGATCTACAACCCGATGAGCCGCGCCGTCGAATCGAGTGAGGTGGCCGAGCTCTTCCGGCGGCTTCCCATCCGGACAACGCTGCTGCGGGTCTTCACCGCCGACACCACCAGAGCTGAGGTGTTACGCCACGCGGTGGAAGGAGTCCTGTATCGCCGGGACGTCCTGGTCGGGCAGGCCGGCTGATGGCCGTCCAGCCCCAGGAGGCCATTCGTCCGCTGAGCGTCCTCGAGCTGAACACCCGCATCCACGAGCTGCTGGCCATGCGGTACCAGAGTGTGGTGGTCAAGGGTGAGGTCAATGGCGTCAGCCTGAGCGGCGGCCACGTCTGGTTTGTGCTCAAGGATCCGGGCGCCCGCCTGGATGCGGTGATTTTCAGCTCCACCGCCCGGCGATTGCCCTTCCTCCCCCAGGATGGCCAGGAGCTGGTCGTCACCGGCCAGGTCGACTACCACGCCCAGACCGGGCGGATGAAACTGGTGGTGAGCCGGCTCGACTACGACGGCGCCGGCAAGATGCGCGAGGCGACCGAACGGCTCAAGCGCCAGCTGGAGGCCGAGGGCGCCTTCGACCCCAGTCGTAAGCGCCCCCTTCCCTTCCTGCCGCGATCGGTCGCCCTGATCACATCGCCCAGCGGGGCGGTGATTCACGACTTGCAGCAGACGATCTGGGAGCGCTTCCCCAACATGTCGCTCTACGTCTATGCCGCGCAGGTGCAGGGCACCGCGTCGCAGCGGAGCCTGGTGGCGGCGCTCCGCCAGTGCGACCGGGACCGCGCCGCCGACGTCTGCATCGTGGCGCGCGGGGGAGGCAGCCCGGAAGAATTGATGGCCTTCAACCAGGAACCGGTGGTGCGGGCCGTCCAGGCGATGCGCATCCCGGTGGTCACCGCGCTGGGCCATACCTCGGACCGGACGCTGGCGGACCTGGTGGCGGATCGCGAGGCGCGCACCCCGACGGCCGCCGCCGAGCTGGTGGTTCCGCGCAAACGCGACCTCCTGCGTCAGCTCGAGGAGGGCGCACATCGTTTGCGCCGGGCCGCCGGCATGGCGTTGCTGGGCCGGGAGCAGGCGCTGACCCAGCGCCTGGCGACCGCCCCCATCCTCCAGGACCCGATCCGGTTGCTGCTGGTGCCGGCTGGCACTGACCTTCTGCAGAAGCAGCAGGCGCTCCGCCGGCTGCAGCAGGACGCGGTCACCCGACGCCGCGATCGGCTGGAGGAGGTGATCCGCCGGCTCGCCCAGCTCAACCCCATCGAGGTGCTGCGCCAGCGCCAGCGTGGCCTCGACGAGCGGCGCCTGCGGTGGATCCGGAGTCTGGATCTGGTGACGAGTTTCGGACGGCGCGAACAGGGACGCGTGCCCACCCTGCAGGCGCGGCTGCGAACCGCGCTGGAGCGGACGCTCCGAGAGCTGGACGCGGCGCTGGTCTCGAGGGCTCACCGCCTGCGCAGCCTCGGCACCCAGGAGACCCTGGACCGGGGGTTCGCTATCGTTCGGGATGCGAGCGGCCGGGTGCTGCGCGACGGCGCCCAGGTGGGCCCCGGCCATCCGGTCGGCATCACCCTGGCGCGCGGGTCGCTGGACTGTACGGTCGAGCGAGTCGAACCATGACCGAGTCCGCGACGCCGAGCTACGAACAGGCCCTGGCCCGCCTGGATGAGGTGCTGCGCTCCCTGGAAGAGGGCGGGCTGACGTTGGAAGAGACGATTGCGGCCGTGGCCCGCGGTCGTGAGTACCTGCAGCTGTGCCAGGACAAGCTGGAGGAGGCGCGCCGCAAGATCGAGAGTCTCCCCGTCACCCAGGAACCCCTGCCGGAACAAGACGCGCCCCATCCGGCATCGGTCGCCGAACTGCGAGAGCAGGCGGGCGGGGCGAACCGTCCGCCCCAGGGTGAGATTCCGTTTTAGCCTGAGCCCGACTTCGGTGGATTCGGGCTTAGCTAGTCGGCTTCCTGTGGCGGGTGCGGATGAGGGGGGCTCGCGCGCCGCAGGATGCCCCACTCCTGAAGAGACCGCCGGAGCATCTCCGGTGTGGTTCGGTAAGCCTGCGCTAGTTGCTCCAGGTCATCGGCTCGGAAGGTGACCACGGCGGTGTCGAAGTCTCGCCGCTGCTGTTGCAACGTGGCGATGTGGCGCGACAGTTGCGCGCTCTGTCGTTCCGGAAGCCCCGACAGCTTATCCAGGTCGATGGCCATCTTGCTGGGCGCGTCGGGCTCGGCACCGGTGTCGGGCTCCTCCGGAAGCAACTGGGTGACGGCCACGGCGTACAGCATTGCGATCTGGTGCAACCGGCTGACAGAGATGTTTCGATCGCCGCGCTCATAGGCAGCCAGCAGCGACCCCTTGAGGCGCTTGCTCGAGAGGACCTCCACCTGCTGCAGGGTGAGCCCGCGCTGCTTCCGCAGGCTCCGGAGCCTGGCTCCTACTTTCTGCGAATATCCACTCATGGCCTCCCCTGTGGCCAGCGTTTCGCTCAGTCTAGCGCACGATCATCGTCACGTCGAAGGATTTCGTGGCGAATAGGCATCCAGCCGATATAATCGAGCGTCGGCCGCGCTGTCCCCGTAGCTCAGCCCGGATAGAGCACCGGCCTCCGGAGCCGGGTGCACAGGTTCAAATCCTGTCGGGGACACCACTCAAACCTCAGGGTTTCATAGGCATTCGGTATGCGGAGGCACTCCAGACCGTGATGGTCGGGACACATTCCTCTGCACGCACGGCCACCCTGTCCCGACTCCACCGGGACATTCTCGCCTGCACCCGATGCGTGGACGCGGGGTACCTGCCGAGGGCGGCGCCCGTCCTCAGCGGCTTCGCCGACAACCGCATCATGCTGATCGGCCAGGCTCCGGGTATCGTCGAGGAGACACGCCGGCTGCCGTTTCAAGGCCGCTCCGGCAAGACCCTGATGCGATGGCTGGTGCGTGCCGGGTTCAGCTCTGAGGCCGACGTCCGGCGTCGCGTCTACATGACCTCGGTGACCAAGTGTTTTCCGGGCAAGGGCCCGGGCGGCGGTGACCGCCGGCCCAGCCGGCGGGAGGTGGACCTCTGCCGGCCGCACCTGGACCGGCAGCTGGCACTGATCCGCCCCCACGTCATCCTGCTGGTGGGCGGGCTGGCCCACGAGCGGTTTCTGCCGGGGCGTCCGCTAGACCAGCTGGTCGGGCGCATTTTCGACGCTAAGGGTCACCCGTTGCTGGGCACTCCGACGACTCGACCGCTCCTGGTTCCGCTGCCGCATCCTTCCGGCGCCAGCCGCTGGCTCAATGATTCCGCCAACGTCAAGCTGCTGGACCGAGCGCTGCGGCGGCTGCGCTCGGTACTGGCCGTCATTGACGCTCCCATGGCCGTCACCTAAACTTCCGGACGGTGCTAGTGCCCCGGATCCGAAATCCATTGGAAATTCATCGGCCTGGGCGGCCGGGCGCCTGCGGCGCTGATGCCGGCGTTAGGGGGCCTGGCGGAAGTCGTCACCTATCGACGGATAGGCTCCTCCTTCCGCCACCCCTGCCGAAGCCCGAATCCACCGAAACGAACTCGCATCTTGGGCGCGGATGCGGCCGATCCGGGCGTCGTCTCCTGCGCGCGCTCGGTCACGCATCGACGGATGCGCTCCCTCGCGTGCTCGTCGCCTCCTTCGGCTCGGCACGCCCCGCATCCCAATCTGCTTCGTCCGCTCGATGGATCCGGGCTTGGCACCGGCCGCCGAGGCCGCGACTTCCACAATGAACTTCCGATCCGGGGCACTTGGCGGGGAATCTCGCGAGACGGTCGAGCCCAAGCCGAAGGTCGAGACGCCTTCGGCGACCAAGAGCGCCGACGACATCCTGGCCTCCATCTTCGCGTCGGTGACGCCCGAGGCGACCCCACTGGAGCAGCTCGAACAGGCCCTCCGCCACCCCAAGAAGCTGATCTATACGGCCATGTCCAACCGCAACTTCTTCTGGCGGATGCATATCTCGAAGTTCGTCCTGGATGAGGGACAGGTGCCCATCAACCCCTTCATGCTGTTCGACTACTACTTGCTCCACACGGTCGAGAAACAGATCGTCCGCGAGGCCTTCAACAATCTGCTGGCGCGTTGCGACGAGGTATGGGTCTTCGGCCAGATGAGCCTGGGGGTCAAGGTCCAGGTCGGGATCGCCAAGCGGATGCGGAAGCCGCTGCGTTTCTACGACATCGCGGACCTCCCCGAGCGGGTGGTGCGGATCTCGGAGCAGCTCGCCCAGGAAGAATCCAGGGGCTAGTGTTCGAGTCGCAGCCCTCGGTTCATCGCGTGCGGGTCACACCCGCGTAATCAGGTCTCTCTCCAGGCTGGCGCGGGATTTCCGCACCAGGTCGCGGAAGGCGGGCCGGTCCAGGACTGCCCATTCGATCTGGCGCAGCGCGCTGTAGAGCCCTTTCAGGGCCTTGATGGCGTCGCCCAGGTCGACGCCGGGCGGTGGGTCCATCTCGGTGAGCGGGACGCCGGACGCCCACTGGTAGGTGAACTCCACATAGTCGGTCGACAGCGGCCGGAGCGTGTCCTCGCCCCGGTCCTTCTCCCGGCCCGAGAACCGGAAAAAGATGACGCGCAGCCGCCTGTGGGCCAGCGCCACCTGCGAGTTCGGGAAGCGCGGGCGGGCGCGCACCCGGTCCCGGCCCCGGTCCTCGGCCGTCACCATGACCAGGGTGGCGGCCAGCTCCGCCGGCGCCAGCTCCTGGAGCCAGCCGTCCTCGATGGCCTGGGTGATGATGAGGCTGTTCTCGCCGTAGATCCGGGATGCCAGCAGCCCCTTCGGGGTCGGTGTCGAATCCTGGAGAAACCCCAGGTCGGTGAGGATGCCGCGGATGGCCGCCATGCGCCGGCGGTATTCTCCAGCGCTCAGTTCCGCCTCCTGCTCTGCGCTCTTGACCTGGACCTGCAGCCGGCGAACCTCCTTGTGGTGCGCGGTGTGCTCGACGAGATGGGGGCACGTCCCGCAGGGCAGCTGGTCGCGCCGGGCCACCCAGCTGCGTAATTCCTCGCGCCGCTCGGCCGCCGACGCTGTGCCGGCCTCGCCGCGGCCGCCGCCCCGCCGGCCGCGAGCGCCGCGCCCCTTCCCGCGCCGGTCTCGACGCAGGCGGCCGCGCAGGCTGTCGACTGCTTCCTTACTATGCAGATACGAGGCGATCGTTCGCTCGCTGCAGCACGGCGACGGCTCGGCTTCCAGGTCCTGCAGGCGGCGGCGCAGGATTCCCACCCGGTCGTCCAGCTGGGTGAGCGCGTTGCGCCGCTGGTACTGGCCGAAGGAGCGGTCCATCAACTGGTCCACCTCGGCCGGCGGGTAGAAGCGCAGCAGGTTGAGGGCCATGTTGTAGGTGGGCGCGAACTTGCTGACCACGGTCATCTCTTCGCCCACCGCCGCTTCGTAGATGGTCCCGATCTCGACGTCGGGCTCCTTCAGGATCACCCCGTGGCCGACCGGATCGATCCCCCGCCGGCCGGCTCGCCCCATCAGCTGGGTCAGCTCGCCCGAGGTGAGGCTGGCGAAATTCACGCCATCGAATTTGGTGAACGACGAGATGACCACCGCCCGGGCCGGCATATGGATGCCAAGGGAAAGCGTCTCGGTCGCGAACACCACCTTGATCAGCCCCTGCTGAAAGAGCTCTTCGATCAGCTCCTTCAGGTAGGGCAGCATGCCGGCGTGGTGCATGGCCAGGCCCCGCTTCAGCGCATCGGTCCGCAGCACTTCCCGATAGAGCGCCGCCTCGTCGTCGTCTGGGATTTTCCCAAGTCGCTCCTCGACAAACGCCTCGATGCGGGCCTTCTCCTCCGGACTGGTCAGGTCCAGCCCGTGCTCGCCACATCGGACCAGGGCCTCCCGGCATCCGCGACGGGAGAAGATGAAGTAGATGGCGGGCACGAAATCGCGGCCGCGAAGCCGCTCGACCACCGCCAGGAGATCGTTTTCCGGAGTCCCGCGCAACCGGGCCAGGCGATATTCGGCCACCGTGTCCGCCTGCGCCCGGGCCCAGGTGTCCCGCACCGGGCGGCCCTCCGGGTCCAGTAGTGGCAAGAACTGGTTGCGCAGCGCCAACCACAGCTTCAGCTCCACCGGCCGCTGGTGGACGACCACGGTGGCCACATCGCCCCGTTGCTCGGTCATCCAGCCGGCAACTTCCTCGAAGTTGCTGATCGTGGCCGACAGCCCGATCAGCTTGATATGCGGGGGCGCCTGGACGATGATCTCCTCCCACACCGCGCCTCTCGGGAAGTCGTCGATGTAATGGATCTCATCGAGGATCACATACCGGACCCGGTCCAGTCGCTGCGGATCCTCATAAATAAGGTTGCGCAGCACCTCGGTGGTCATGACCACGATCGGTGCCGCCGGGTTGATCGTGTTCTCGCCGGTCACCAGGCCGACCCAACCCTCCCCGAACCGGCGCTTGTAGTCGCGGAACTTCTGGTTGGAGAGCGCCTTCAGGGGGGTGGTGTAGATCGCTTTCGCATCGGTCTCCAGCGCCCGGAAAATCGCGTAATCGGCGATGACGGTCTTCCCGGCGCTGGTGGGAGCGGCCACCAGCACGCCCTGGTGGGCTTCCAGCTTCTCGGTCGCCTCCACCTGGAACGGATCGAGCGGCCAGGGAAGGGTTGCCTGGAAGGCCGCCACCAGGGCGGGCGCCGATGCCGGCGGCGGTTCAGGCTGGGCCACTAAAGACTATCGCCTACGGGCGGGACCCACCAGCAGGGCGGTGGGAGCGCGGTTGGGGTCCTTTGCCCAGCTCCGAAGCGCCTCGGCCACCTCCTCCGAGTATCGCTGGCGGCAGCGCCGAACCGCTTTGGCGACGCCCATCCGGACCAGCGGCTCCGGCCCCCGGGCCAGCCGCTCCAGGGTGGCTCTGGCTGCCGGCCAGTGGAAGGACCCAATCGCGCTGGAGAAGGCCATGGCCACGTTCCAGCGCACCATGGGATCCCGGTCGCGGCTCCAGGCGCGCAATTGGGACAGGGTCGTGCGGGGGTCGATGCGGAGCAGGCCGTCGCCCAGGGTGAAGGGACCAAGGTTTCGGCGGACGTAGGCGCTCTCGTCGCGCAGCAGGGGAGCCAGCAGGTCGAGGAGCGCCCGCGTTCGCTCCGGATGCCCGCGGCGGGCGGCGTACTTGACCGCCAGGACGACGGCCCGGCGCAGGTTCTCCGACCGCGAGCTGCGCAGCGTCGCCAGCCAGCGGCGGATCGGGGCGAAGTCCTGATCGAGGAGCGTTCCCATCAAGCCCGCCGCCGCTTCCCGGACCTCCCAGTGGGCATCGTCGGCAAGCGCCTCCGCGGTGCGCAGGACGCCGGTGCGAACTCGCGGATAGCGGTTGGCCAGCAAGAGGCAGGCTACCTGCCGGGCGGACGGTGACGGCGACATGGCCAGCACCTCGATCCAGCGGCCCTCCCGGGCGGGGTCGACCGCCAGCCCGGCCGCCAGTCGCTCCCCCACCTGCTGGCGCAGCGCCGAATGGCTTCCGGGCCGGCGTTGGTGGAACTGGCCGTCCAGGGCTCCCATCACGGCGGTTGGATCGTCCCGGGCAAGTGCGGTTTCCAGGGCGGCCATCGGGCCGTCCGCTGACACGCTGGCGCTCGAGGGCTGGGTTTCCTGGCTGGACATGACATTCATGAGCGGAGGATCTCGATCCGGCTGTGCTGGACCACCGCGCTGCTGATCTGGCCATCCACGAAATCGAGCACTTTGCTCAGGATCTCGTTGGCGTAGCGCGGGTCGTCGGTGACGCAGGTGATCCCCAGGCTGAGCGTTTGCCAGCGGTCCTGGTCGGCCACCTCGGACACGGCGACGTTGAACCGATTCCGAATTCGCTGCACCAGGGAGCGGCTCACCTGCCGCTTGCCTTTGAGGCTGCGGTTGTCGGGCAACTGCAGCGTAATCTCACACGCCCCCACGACCACCCCTTAAGCATTACAGGAAGTCCGTGCCTTCTGGGAACTGGCGCCGCTATATATTGGCGCCATGGGCTCGCTGGCGCAGGAGGTCCGCGACACCCCGGTTGGCCAGACAATCCCCGCCCAGTTCCAGCGGATGGTCCAGCAGCGAGGGGACGCGCCGGCTCTCCACTTCAAGGTTGGCGACCGCTGGGCGCCTATCTCGTGGACGCAGTACGGCCAGGCGGTGGCCCGCTGCGCCAACATGCTGCTGGGCGAAGGCCTGGAGCCGGGCGACCGGGTCGCCATCTGGGCGGCCAACCGTCCCGAGTGGCAAATCGCCGACCTGGGCGC
>DASPZT010000310.1:0-21251 GCA_035636135.1 Candidatus Limnocylindria bacterium
GACGAGATCGAGAGCGCTCGCGAGCACTGGGTCGTCGTCTACGTCAGCGGGGCCGTCGTCCATCCCGGCCTTTACCGGCTGCAGCCGACGCAGCGGGTGTCGGACGCCATCGTGGCAGCCGGCGGCATCACCGAGGACGCCGATTCCGCCTGTCTGCCCAACCTGGCGGCGCATCTGCGCGACGGCAAGGAGTACCGGGTGCCGGCGCGAGGCCAGGGCTGCAAGGGCAACAAGAAGACCAGGCTGGACATCAACACCGCCACCCGCGACCAGCTGCGGGCCGTGGCCGGAATGGACGACGGACTGGCCGACGCCATCATCAGCTACCGCGAAACCTACGGTGGCTTTCAGCGCCTGTCGGAGCTGAAGAGCGCCCTGGGCGTCGACAGCACGCTCTTCAAACGGCTCCAGAAGTCCCTCACCGTGCCGTGAGCCTTCCCTGGTGGATCGGTGCGCTGGTGCTCACCGCCTGGAGCGTGGGCATCCTGGTCATGGTCGTGCTCCGCCCGCCTGCCTGGGCGCTGCTGGCCCTCGCGTTTCTGATCGCGCTAGTGGTCTCCGTGATTCAGCGATCCATGGCCATGGTCGCGCTGGCGGCGACGGTCGCGCTGGGCTTGGGCGTGGTGCGTGGCAATCTGTCGTCAACCCCGACATTGGCCGCCGAACTGCGCGGCCAACAGACGACCGTCGCCGGCCAGGTCGACGACGACCCGGTCACCCACCGGCACGGCACTCGGCTGGTGGTCCGGGTCGCGACCCTCCACACCCGCGTGCTGGCCACCGTGTATGGGGCGCCGGTGGTGCACTACGGCGACCTGGTCTTGTTGACCGGCCGGCTGGAGGCGCCGCCCCGCTTCGACACCTTCGACTACGCCAGCTACCTGGCGGACCACGGCATCAGTGGCATCCTCCAGTCGCCGCATCTGGTCCGCGTCCTGCCGCACGCCGGTGATCCGCTGCACGCCGCGATCTTCGCCGTCCGCCATGCCCTGGTGGCCGGTATAGATCGCGCCTTACCCGAACCGCAAGCCGCCCTGCTGCTGGGGGTGGTCTTTGGCTACCGGCAAGCCCTCCCCCGGGCGCTGGAGCAACAGATGATCGCCTGCGGCCTGATCCACATCGTGGTCATTTCCGGGCTCAAGGTTTCGCTGCTGGCCCGCATCGTCCACCAGGGCGTCGGCCGGCTGGCGCCCGGCATCGCCCCCGCCGTCGCCCTAGGGGCCATGCTCACCTACGCCCTGGTCAGCGGCGCCTCGGCGGCGGCGCTCCGGGCCGCGGCCATGGGCGGCCTGGTGGTACTGGCCGGCATGCTGCGCCGCGACGCCCAGGTGGTCGTGTCGATGGCGCTCACGGCCGCCGTCATGCTCGGGCTGGACCCGTCCCTAGCACGTGACGTCAGCTTTCAACTGTCCTTCGCCGGGACGCTGGGCATCGCCGGGCTGACGGACGCCATTGCGGCCCGGCTGCCGTTCTTCCCCACCCTGTTTCGCGATCCCTTCGCGGCCACCCTGGCCGCCGAGGCCGCCACCTGGCCGCTGATGCTGGCTAGCTTTCACCAGGTGTCGCTGGTGGCGCCGGTGGCCAACGCGCTGGTGCTCCCCCTGTTGCCGGCGGTGATGGTCATCGGCGGTTCGGGCGCCATCCTGGCGGCGGTGTGGCAGGCGGCCGGCTGGCCGGTGCTGCAGCTGGCCGGTCTGATCATTGCCTGGTTCGAACGGGTGATCGAGGTCACGGCGGCGGCTCCAGCGGCCAGTCTCACCACGCCCTACTTTCCGCCGCGCTGGATCGCGGCCGCGGCCGTCCTCAACGGCGGCGGCCTGCTGGCTCTCAAGCTGCGGCGGTTCTTCTGGCAGCGCCGCGTCTGGACCGGGCTGGGCGGCCTGACGGTGATCGTGACCGCCCTGCTGCTGGTACAGCCCGACGGCCAGGTCCATGTCTATGCCCTTGACGTCGGCACCGGTTCGGGCGTGTTGATCCGGACCCCGGGCGGCCAACAGATCCTCTTCGATGCCGGCCCGGACCCCGACCGGTTTGCCCAGGCCGTGGGGCGGGTGCTCCCGCCGACCGCACGAGCGCTCCGCCTCTGGATCCTGACCGGCGGCCGGCGGGCCCAGATCGGGGCCGCGCCCGCGGTGATGCGGCGGTTCAACATCGCGCAGGTGCTGGTGACCGATTCCGGGTCGTGGAGCCCGTCACTGCTGGCCACCGTCAATGCTGCCCGCCAGGCCGGCATTCCGGTCAGCGCCGACACGATGCCGCCCGTGATCGACGGCGTCGCACTTCGGCTGGCGGCGGATGGCCGGACCTGGATGGTGGATACCGGCGGCACGGAGCTGGCCATCATTCCTCCGGACACCGGATGGATTGGCTATCCGGCCCAAGTCCACTGTGCGATCTTCCTCGACGGCGGACCCGACGCCTGGACGCCCGGTCGAGCCGGCGACCTGGCGGTTATCCAGGTCGCGAGCCAGAGTCGTGATGGCCTGCCGGCCCGGGGGTTTCTTCAGGACCTGGGTGGCGTCCCGGTGCTCCGGACCGACCGGCTGGGGACGGTGGAGCTGGTGGCCTCGGGTTCGCGATTTGCACCACCGTGAATCTCTAGCAGTCGACCGGCCAGTGGTTTTAGTGCCGCGATGTCTACGGCTTGCTCGTTCGAGCGGAGACTCGATCGCCTCGACTAGCCTCGGCCCTCGGGCACGGTCTCCGACGTGAAGCGGCGGACCACCCGACCATCCTGGCCGACCAGGAACTTTCTCGAAGTTCCCGGCACGCTGCCTGCCTTGCCCGCAGTGATGCGGAGAATGGTTAGACGCCTAAGACTTCGAAGACCGTGACCCGGCGCCCGTGCCTGAGGAGGGGGCAGCCCTTCGCCAACTCGGTTGCCGCATCGAGCGAGGCGGCCTGGACCATGTCGTAGCCGGAGGCGTTTGGCCCGTTAGGCCCGTTTCGACCCCGTTTTGTGAGACCGTCTTGGCCGCGGTGAACGGCGCGCCGGGATCCACCAGCGCCGAGCCGAGGGATCTGTACCAGCCGGCCATTTCTGCCATCCCCGCTCCGCGGTCGGCCCGTAGACGGCTGGCAGCGTGGGTCGGCTCGTCGCGTGATCGTCACTGCCCAGGATTCTTGTCGACGTTAGCTACTCTGGTTCGAGCGGCTCGTCGACGAGGGTTATCGCGTAAGGGAGAGCCTCCAAGCGTTCGATTGGGATGGGCTTGCCCGAGACTTCGCTGAGTCCATAGGTTCCCTGTTCGATACGCTCGAGCGCTCTATTGACCTGCGCGAGTTCCTTCCGATCCCGGGCATTTTCGTCGATCTCTGCCTCTCGGTCGTAGAGGAGGCTTGCTTCGTCCTCTAAATTGCCGACTCCGGACTCGTCTTGCACCGTCTCCTGAATGCCTCGTTTGTTGGCTGCGATACGCGACTCGATGGCGTCGCGGTCCGCCTTGAGTCGCTCCTCGAAGCGGCGAATGTCTTCTGAGCGCAACATTTGTGACCTCCTGCAATCCAGCCAAATGGTAGCGCCGCAGCGGCGCTGCGGTCCAGCCTATCGTCGAGTCATGAAGCGGCAGGTCAAGAGCGGTCAGCTGCTCGCGGCCGGTGAAATCGAGCCCGCGCGCAATCCGATCCAGCGGCTGACCCAACTCGTCGAGATGCGACCCAGAGAACGGCCGTTCGTATAGGTTCCGCAGTTTTCAGCGGCCTCATCACAAAGAATCCACACCCGCGGTCGCATTCGATTCGATGGCGGTCCTTGGGTTTGATGCACCGCTGCGCGCATGCCTCCCACGTCTGGGCACAGTCACTACCAACCTCGAGGCTCGTAGTTTTCCCCGGCGAAGGCCTTCACGGCATCGATCGAGTCCCACGTCGTGGCGACGACCACCTCGGTTTCGCCTCGTCCGGCTCGGGTCAACACCGTCGCGCCCATAAAGCCGTGGATCGCGCGGAGCTGGGGCAGGACCGAGCGCGGGAAGTGCTCGCGGCAGTATCGATCGACCCCGGCGGCTTCCCCGTACCCTTTCCAGACGCGAACGACCTGCAAAGCCATCGACGACCTCCTGAATTTCTTACGCGACCGCAGATTTGTCGAGCACCACCGGGTCCGGCCGGCGCCCGGTCACCCACAGGTCGACGAGCAACATGCTGACGGATGCGGCGAGCAGAACCGGAAACCGCCAGAAGATGCCGAGCAACCCGCCGGAGCCGATGAAATAGGCGTGCATCGCTAGCCGGGGGAGCAGCGGCATGGCCCACACGGCGGGCAGGGCCGGTGGCCGCCGCAGCAGCGGACGACCGCCCACGAGGGCAAAGAGGGCCAGCGTGGCAATGAAGGTAGGAAAGCCGCCACCAGGACGATTGAAGAACGCCTTCTCCAGGAGGATGAACGGAACCAGGGCAGCCAGGAGCGTGGCATAGGCCGGCACCGCGACGAGCAGCTGGCGCCAGCTCCCCCGCTGCCGCCGATCCGTTCCTCGGTTCAGGCGGGTCCAGGCACTGAACCCGAAGGCCACGAACAGCCAGGCATAGTAGTTGCCGGCCGGCACTCCGAAGAAGCCCTGGGTGAGGGCGAGTTTCCAGTGCCACAGCCCCTGCCGGATGGCGATGGCGTCGAAGGACAGGTCCAGGATGATGGCCAGGATGGCGTCGGTGAACGGGGCCAGCCGGGGCGAAACGCCGAAGGCGTCCGAGATAAACATGCACGAGCTGATGATCATGGCCCACGCCAGGGCGATTACCAGCGGCACGGCGCCCAGCTTCAGCAGAAAGTGCTGGTTGTACGCATAGGTGCCAAAGATCGTGATGTCGCCCTGCTCCAGCAGCAACCCATAGGGGATGGCGCTGACCAGCTCCAGCAGGCGGCGCCGGCCGCCGGTGCGCCACGCGAATCGCGCGTAGCCGGCAAAGAGGACGATCACCGCGGCTTCCATGACCGCGTATGGCAGTCGGTCCACCAGAGTCATCCTAGTGGGCCGACCGATGCCAGCCGGTCAGCCAGTACCATTGACCTCGTCCGCAACACATCGATCCGGACCCCCTGGTCCCCGGAGGCTTCATGAAGCTCCAATTCGCCTTTCTGGCCGACTTCGCGCTGGCTCATCCCGACGGCAAGATCTACGTACTCGGCGGTGGCTTCGACACCATCTATGCCTCGGTTCTGCCGGCGCGTCACCCGCACCTCTCGCTGGTCATGAATCTGCAGTTCGCGGCCACTGAGACCGGCCGCACCTACCCGATTGAAATCCGCGCCCAGGACAGCACCGGCGCCCCCTTCCTCCAGATGATGACGATCGAGGCGAATCCCCAGAGGAATCTGCAGGCCCCTACGTCGCCGGTGACCTTCCAGTCGGTGCTCAACTTCCAGGGCGTGCAGCTGCGCACCGCCGGCGAACACACGTTCACCATCCTCGTGGACGGCCAGGAGCTGGCCGCCGTTCCCCTGCGCGTTACGAAGGTCGCCGCCACGGATGCCTCGGGCCGCCGCCCCAACTGACGGTCCATCAGCGTCCATTAACGTTCTCTGCGAAGTCAGCCCAGCCCTAGGCGGCGCGCTGGTCCTGGAGGGGTGATGCGGTAGTGCAGCTGCCGCACCGGGAGACCCAACCAGCGCACGACGTGGCCAAACAGGAAGCAGCAGAACCGGGTGAGGGCCTGGACCAGGCTGCCCAACAGGCTTCGCACGGCTTCCCGGTAAACGCGAAGCTGGGTGGATCCTTTCAGCCGAACCGGACGAATGCGGCATCGGCTTGACGCCTGGCGGCGACCCTGGCCGCGCAGCGGGTCAGGTAGGATCGGCTTGGCCGTGCCATCCACGTTTCGCGACATCGTGTTCGACTGTGCCGACCCGGCGCGGTGGCGCGCTTCTGGGCAGACGTCCTCGACTACCGCGTTCGCCCGCTGCCTTCCCGCCGAGATCGTAGGGGTTCGCGGTCGCTGATCAGCTCGCCGGCAGCGTCATCCCGGTACCGTTGAGATGCGCCGTCACCAACGCCTGGCAGAGCGCGATGTCGCGCACGCCGTCCGCGGCCGTGGTGCGGGGTTCGCGATCGGCGGCGATGCACTCATAGAACTCCACCAGCTCCCGTTTGAACGCTTCCTCGTAGGACACCGTCTCCACCGTCTGCCAGGTCCTCGATCCGTCACTGGCACCGGCCTCGAGTACGAGCTGGGTGGGCATGCTGCGCAGGAAGGGCGAGGGGAACACCAGCGTGGCGCGCCGGCTGGGGCTGTAGAAGGCGAACTCCTGCCGGTAGCGGGCCATGCCGTCCATGAGGTTGACCCAGTGCATCACGCAGCGCACCTTCCCGAAGGCGAAGACGGCGACCACCCCTTCCTCCGCCAGCCGGGCGTACTCGAGGCGATCGGGCTCGCCCAGCAGTCCGCGCACCAGGTTGAGGTCATGGACCAGGCTGTCCAGCAGAAATCGCCGGTATACCCGGCGCACCAGCGGGTCTTTGGTGGAGATCGCCCGGCCGACCCGCTGATCGTCGTCGGCCTGCAGACTCCGCAGCGCCACCGGGTCCACGTCGGCCCCGGTGACCAGCGGATAGTGGCTCACGTAGGGTCGAAAGGGCGACTCCAGAGTGGTGGTGATCACGCCGCGGAGGTCCGTCAATGCCGGCAGCTCCTCTCGCATGCGCTCGACGGCCGGGTCGTAGCGCTTCATGTAGCCGACCATCAGGTGAACGCCGGCTTTGCGGCCGGCCTCGATGATCTCCTGGCCTTCCGTCTCCGACAACGCGATGGGTTTTTCGATGAACACATGCCGGCGGGCCTCAGCGGCGGCGATCGCGATCGGCGCATGGCTGCCCGAGGTCAGCACCAGGACCGCGTCCAGCGGCTCGGCCAGCAGCTGCCGCCAGTCGGTGAACCGCCGCGCCACGCCATACTCCTGTCCCACCCGGTCCAGGACGGTGGGGGAGAGGTCACAGATGGCCGCGATCTCGAAGCGGTCTGCCAGCTCGCGCAGATAGTGGAGGTGCATAACCTGGGCCACCAACCCACACCCCACCACGCCGACCCGCACGCGTCCATTGGCCAAAGTTCAACCGGCGACTATACTCCGACCTCGAAGCGGGGTCAACCCGCTGGCGAAAACACCGTGACGGACGAGCACCGAAACTCTGGCGTGATGGTGGCCAACGCGCCGGTCAGCTTCGGCGCTTTTGAGGTCACGGTTGGCGTCAACCCGAACGTCCCGCCCGGCACGGCCGTCCTGGACGTCGTCGCCCGAGCCGGGTACGACGGGATCGACCTCGGTCCGCCGGGATACCTGGGGACCATCGAGGAGCTGCCCGGCCGGCTGGCCGACCGGCGCCTGCGACTGGCCGGTGGCTACGTCGCCCTCCCTTTCAGCCAACCGGACGGGTTGCCGGGGGCGATCGGTGAGCTGGAGGCGCTGCTGGACATCTTCGACGCGGCGGGATCACGCGCCGACGGTGCGCCGCCTTCCCGACCGACCCTGGCTGACGCGGGCTCGCATGCGCGCCGCTCCGCGCCGGGCCGAGCTCACCGCGACCGCTCGCTGGGGTTAGACGCGGCCGGCTGGGCGCGGCTGGCGGAGGGCGTCGCCCAGGCCGTCCAGGCCTGTCGCCGCCGCGGCTATGAACCAACCTTCCACCATCACGCTGGCACGTACGTGGAGGCGCCCTGGGAGATCGAGGAGCTGCTGCGGCGCACCGAGGTCGGCCTGTGTCTCGATACCGGTCACCTGCTGCTGGGCGGCGGCGACCCCGTGCAAGCCCTCGGCGACTGGGGCAGCCGGATCAATCACCTGCACCTCAAAGATGTCAGGCTGTCGGTTGTCGATGCCATCGTTCGAGAGCAGGCGCCCATGATGGAGGTCTGGCGGCGCCGGGCCTTCTGCCCGCTGGGGGAGGGAGACCTGGCCGTCGATGGCGTCCTCGAGGGCCTCAAGACTCGTCACTACCAGGGTTGGCTGGTCGTGGAACAGGACACCATCCCGGCCCCCACTGATCCAGCGGATCGCGCAGCGCGCGATCAAGTCCGCAACCGAGCATTCCTGCGTGCCCGCGGGGTCTGAGGCATGACCGTGGGCCCGTCTGATACGGTGCGAAACGCGGCCGAGGGCGTAACCCCAGACAGCGCAGGCTGGCAGTACCTGTCCTTCAAGATCGTCCATCTGGAGGCGGGGGCCAGGCTGGCCGCTCACACCAAGGCCGAAGAGACCGCCCTCATCTGGCTGGCAGGGCGGGCGACCGTCGAGGGCTTTGGAACGGTCGGCGGACGCGTAGATGTCTGGGATGGCAAGCCCTTTGCCCTGCTGCTCCCCCCGGGAATCCCATACGACCTGGGCGCGGAGAGCCCCTGCGACCTGGCCATCGTCTCGGCGCCGGCCCAGTCCGAACTGCCGCCCCGCCTGATCCGCCCGGATGACGTGCGGGTTGAGACGCGGGGGTCAGGCGTCACCGAACGGCGTATCCACTGGATCGTGGCCGAGCAGGACCCGGCGGCCCGGCTGATCCTGGTGGAGGTCTTCACGCCGGCCGGCCACTGGTCGACCTTCCCCCCCCACAAGCACGACACCGACGATCCGCCGCGAGAACGCGCCCTGGAGGAGCTCTACTACTATCGAATCCGGCCCGAGCAAGGCTTCGCCTTCCAGGGGATCTATACGGCTGACCTGAGCCTGGACCTGGCGCTGCGGCCCCGCCACGACCAGCTCGTCCTCGTGCCGCGCGGCTTCCACGTTGTCTCGGCGGCGCCCGGCTACGACTGCTACTACCTGAACGCCATGGCCGGCGCGGTCCGGGAGTGGCTCTTCACAACCGACCCCGACCACGCCTGGTTGATGGACTGGAAAAAAGTAAGGACTACGCCGCCACGAGAACCCCTCCCGGACCCTCCCCGCAAGGGGGAGGGAGAGTGATCGCCAGGGGAGGGAAACAGGTGTTAGATCAGCGGGCGCTCTCGCTCCCTGGCCTTCTCGTACGCTAGGCGAGCCTGCTGAACGCCGGCCAGGCTCGATACCTCCGCGACGGGAACATCCCACCAGCTCTCGTAGTTCGGGACCGCGGCGTAACGATCGACCTCAATCACGATGACCACGGTCCGGTCCACCTTTTTGGTATCGCGCAGTGCGCGGGTCAGGTCGTCGACGGAGCGCACCCGGAGGCCGTGAGCTCCCAGGCTTTGGGCATTGGCGACCAGGTCGACCGGCAACGTCGCCCCCGGTGACGCTTCGCCGTCGAGCCCGATGGAGCCGTCCTTGCGAAATCGGTACTGGGTACCGAAGCCGTCCGTGCCCAGCGAGCGGGACAACCCGCCGATGGAGTTGAACCCGTGGTTGTCGACCGCCACGATAGTCAGCTTGATCCCCTCCTGGATGGCGGTCACAATTTCGGAGTTGAGCATCAGGTACGATCCGTCGCCGACGAGCACGTAGACCTCGCGGTCCGGCGCTGCCATCTTGACTCCCAGCCCGCCCGCGATCTCGTAGCCCATGCAGGAGTAGCCGTACTCCACGTGGTAGCCCTTGGGGTCCAGCGTGCGCCAGAGCTTATGGAGCTCACCGGGCATGGAGCCGGCTGCGCACACGACCACGTCCTTGGGGCCCGCCACCGCATTCACGGCCCCGATCACCTCGCTCTGGGCCGGCAGCGGTCGGTGGCCGAGCGTATAGAGGCGCTCCACCTCGGCGTCCCATTCCTGGTGCAGGCGGGTAACGAGCTCGCGGTACGCGGGCTCCACCGTATACCCGGCCAGCCGCTCCGGAAGGGCGGCCAGCGCCGCCCGGGCATCGCCGGTGAGCGCCAGCCCGCCCAGTTTGGCGGCATCGAAGTCGGCGATGTTGACGTTGATGAAGCGAACATCCGGGTGCTGGAAGGCGGTCTTGGAGGCAGTGGTGAAATCCGTCCAGCGCGTCCCCACGCCGATCACCAGGTCGGCCTCCGCCGCCACCTGGTTGGCCGCCGACGTGCCGGTGACTCCGATGGCTCCCAGGTTGGCGGGGTGGTCGTAGGCCAGCGAGCCCTTCCCGGCCTGGGTCTCCGCCACCGGGATGCCCGTGGCGGCCACCAGCTGGCGCAGCACCTCGGTGGCTTCGGCGTAGATGGTTCCGCCGCCGGCTACGATCAGCGGCCGCTTGGCGCCCCGGATGAGCCGGGCCGCCCGATCCAGCGCCGTCGGGTCCGGAAGCGGACGCGCGATGGCCCAGACTCGCCGTTCCAGGAACGCCTCCGGATAGTCGAAGGCTTCGGCCTGCACATCCTGCGGCAGGGCGAGGGTGACGGCTCCGGTCTCGGCCGGGCTGGCCAGCACGCGCATGGCGTGGAGCGCCGCCGGGATCAATTGCTCCGGGCGCGTGATGCGATCCCAGTAGCGCGACACCGGCCGGAAGCAATCGTTCACCGAGACGTCGCCCCGGCCCGGCGCCTCGAGCTGTTGCAGGACTGGATCCGGTCGGTGCGACGCGAACACGTCTCCCGGGAGGAGCAGGACGGGCAGCCGGTTGATGGTGGCCAGCGCCGCGCCGGTAACCATGTTGGTCGCCCCCGGCCCGATCGACGTGGTGCACGCCAGGGTCGAGAGCCGGTTGCGCATCCGGGCAAAGCCGGCCGCCGCGTGCACCATCCCCTGTTCGTTGCGGCCCTGGTAGTAGGTCAGCAGGTCCCGGTTCTCGTAGAGCGCTTCGCCCACGCCGGCCACATTGCCGTGGCCAAAGATGCCAAAGCACCCGTGAAAGAACCGGTGCTCGACCCCATCCCGCTCGACATATTGCGCGGCGAGAAACCGGATCAGGGCTTGAGCCATCGTCAGGCGCACGTTGTCCCTCCCGTTGCGTGAGGTGAGGTAATCTTAACTTTCAGGCAGAGGTCGCATGGCCGTACCCCACACGCGCGTCACATCCAAGAGCCCGCTCCAGCAGATGACGCAGACGACCCCCACCCGTCTGTGGAACGACTCTGCATCCATCGAAGAGCTCACCTATTCCATGGAGCACGGTGCCGTCGGAGCGACGTGCAACCCGGTGATTGCGGTCACGGTCCTCAAGAAAGAGATGGCCACCTGGCGGCCGCGCATCGAGAGCCTCCTGCGGGAGATGCCGACCGCCACCGAGGACGAGATCGGCTGGCGCCTGGTGGAGGAGCTCTCGGTGCGGGCCGCAGAGCTGCTCGAGCCGATTTTCGCGGCGGAGGGTGGGCGCAACGGCCGCCTGTCCATCCAGACCGACCCCCGGCATTTCCGAAACACCGGCGCCATCGTGGAGCAGGCCGGGGACTTCAGCCGCCTGGCGCCGAACATGATCGTGAAGATCCCGGTGACCCGGGCCGGCATCCCGGCGATCGAGGAAGCGACCTACCGCGGAATCAGCATCAACGCCACTGTGTGCTTCACGCTCCCCCAGTGCATCGCGGTCGCCGAGGCGCTGGAGCGAGGCTTGCAGCGGCGCGAGACGGAAGGCAAAGACATCGCGTCCATGGGCCCGGTCTGCACCATCATGGTGGGCCGGCTGGATGACTGGCTGAAGGTGTTGCTGGAACGGGACGGCCTGTCGGTCGACCCCGGCTATCTCGAGTGGGCCGGCGTGGCCGTGTTCAAGAAGACCTACGGCATCTTCCGCGAGCGCGGCTATCGGGTGCGCCTGCTGTCTGCGGCATTCCGCAACCACATGCACTGGAGTGAGCTGATCGGGGCGGACGCGGTCATCTCCCCGCCGTACGCCTGGCAGAAGCGGTTCAACGCCAGCGACATCGAGGTGAAACCGCGCATTGACGACCCGGTTGATCCGAAGGTGGTCGCGCA
Source organism: Candidatus Limnocylindria bacterium (assembly GCA_035636135.1). Classification (GTDB taxonomy): domain Bacteria; phylum Chloroflexota; class Dormibacteria; order CF-121; family CF-121; genus CF-121. Next base: position 11,764 of record DASPZT010000310.1, read on the forward strand.
GCTCCTCACGCACTTCCCCGATTTCCGCCGCGCCTACTCAGAGAACGGCCTCGCCGTCGAGGAGTTCGACCACTTCGGGCCGACGCTGCGCACGCTTCGCCAGTTCATCGCCGCCTGCGGGGACCTGGCGGCGCTGGTCCGCGACGTCATGGTACCCAACCCCGACCAGGCTTAGCCCGGTTCATTCTTTCAAACTAGTGGCCTCAAGCGGCATAATGGGGCACGGCGCCCATCGAACACTGGGCGCTCTTTCGCTCGTTGAGGAGGTACGCCTATGAAGAAACGGCTCACCCGGCGCGACTTCGTCATCCAGGCAGCCATCACGGGGGCCAGCTTCTCGTCCCTGCCCGCGATCCTGGCCGCCTGCGGTACGGGCACGGCGACACCGTCGTCCTCGAAGCCCTCCAAGCTGACCATCGCGGCCGTCCAGGGCAACGAGGACGGGCCACTGAAGAAAGTGGTCGGGAATTACAAGAGCCAGACCGGCATCGAGGTGCAGGTCGTCGAATTCCCGTACGCTGACCTCTTCACGAAACTGGTCACCACCTTCCAGGCGAACGACTCGTCGTTTGACCTGTGCATGATGGACGACCCCTGGATGCCGAAGTTCGGCACCATGGGCGCGCTGCAGCCGCTCGACTCGAACTTTGGCTTCACGCGCGACTCGGACATTCCGACCGTGGTCTACGACGTGGGCACCTGGCCGCCGCCGCACGGCCCGGTCCCGCCCAGTGAGCAGGGAAAGACGCAGCACCTCTACGGCATCACCATTGTGGGGAACGTGGAGATGTTCATGTACCGTAGTGACAAGTCCGCGGCCCCGGCCAGCTGGGATGAAGTCCTCAGCAACGCGGCGAAATACAACGCGGCAAGTTTCTACGGCTACGTCATCCGCGGCAAGGCGACCAACCCCGTCAGCAGCGATTCGCTGCCCATCCTCTGGTCGTTCGGCGGCAACATCTTCGACGACAACTGGAAGGTCCAGCTCGACTCCAGCGATTCGATCACCGCGGTGGACTTCCTCACCCGGAAACTCAAGAAGTACGCCGAGCCGGGGCCTGAGAACACCGACGCCGCCGACCGGTCTCGGTTGATGGCGATCGGACAGGCGTACCAGTCGACCGTCTGGCCGGGCGAGATCACGGGCATCGTCGAGGACCCGAGCGTCAGCCAGGTCAAGGGCAAGGTCGCGTACATCCCGATTCCGCAGGGGCCCAGCGGCAAGGGTTTGGGGATGATGGGCAACTGGCTGCTCGGGATTCCCAAGGGCTCGAAGAACGGCGCGGCTGCGGCCGACTTCATCAAGTGGATGCTCAAGACCGACAACATGCGCAACTACGTCGCCCAGGGCGGCATCCCGATCCGCAACAGCATCCTCAACGATGCATCGCTGGCGTCAGCGAACCCATACTTCAAGGCGCTGGCAGCGTCCTTCGCCGCCGTGCCGAACTGGCGGCCACGCACCGACCAGTGGGGTGCCGTCGAGACCTCGTATGGGACGGCCATGAACGCGGCGGTGGCCGGGCAGCTGACCCCGCAGGCCGCCATGCAGAAAGCGGCTAGCGAAATCCGCACGGTGATGAAGAACGCGGGCTACCCCTCCTGATCGACCCGTCCTACATTTGACGATGTGAGCCATCTGGTCGCCGAACTCCCGGTCCCGACCGGTAGCCAGCCGGGACGGACCGGGCGGGGCCGGCGGAGCCGCCAGGAGCGGCTCGCCTATACGATTCTCCTGCCCGCGCTCGGCACCGTGTTCCTCATTGTCACGATCCCGTTCGTAATTGCCATCTGGCAGTCGATCACGTCCGACGACGGCACCCTGATCGGCTTGCGCAACTACACGCGGGCCCTGGGCAATCCGCTCTTTTTCGACGCGCTGCGCGCCACCGGCCTGTACGCGCTGATCGTCCTTCCCACCGAGATCCTCCTTGGCCTCGCCTTTGCCCTGTTTGTCCATCGCACCATCAAGCAAGCCGGGCTGCGGGCGACCCTGTACGTACTGGCCGTGCTGCCGCTGGTCGTGCCGCCGGTGGCGGTCGGCGTGGTGGCCCGCCTGATCTACGCGCCCGGCTATGGCGTGCTCAATTACGTCTTGCAGTCGGTCGGCATCACCCACTCCGAGATCCAGTGGCTCGGGGTCCCGGCCCTCGCCATGGGCTCGGTCGCGAGCGTCGACATCTGGCAATGGACCCCGTTTGTTTATCTCGTGCTGTTTGCCGGGCTGCAGACCGTGCCCAGGGAATCGATCGAGGCCGCCCAGGTCGACGGGGCGACCTGGTGGACGCAGTTCCGCTACATCGAGCTGCACTATCTGCGGCCGCTCTTTCTCCTGATCCTGTTCTTTCGGGTGGCCGACGTGCTTCGCGTGTTCGACCACGTCTACATCCTCACGGGCGGCGGCCCGGGAACGGCGACCCAGCTGCTGAGCCTCTACATCTACCGAATCGAGTTCAGATTTTTCGACGGCGGGCAGGCAGCGGCGCTCGCGGTGATGGTCCTGGTCTCGATCAGCATCCTCTACTCCCTCGTGACCCGAGCCCTCCCCCTGGAGCGCGCCTGATGCGCAGCCGGCAGGCCGCCATCGCCATTCGCCTCATCTTGATCGTTGCCGGTCTCGGCGTGGCCGCTTTTCTCTATGCTTTCCCGCTCTACTGGCTGATTGCGACCTCGCTCAAGAGCAAAGCCGAGCTGTACCAGTCGATCACGCTCTTCCCGCGACACCCAACCCTGCAGCCTTACTACAGCGTCCTCTTCGAGCGCGGCTTCTGGGTGTTGCTCAAGAACAGCGTCCTCGTTTGCGCCGCAACCGTCCTGGTTACGCTCACGGTCGGCCTGGTGATCACCTACCCCATTACCCGCCTGACGGTGCCGCCGCGCCTGCGTGTCGGGGTCCTCAACTGGGCGCTCTCCCTGCGCTTCCTGCCGCCGGTCGCCGTGGTCGTCCCGTATTTCGCCATCGTCCGCACGCTGCAGATCTACAACCAACCGATCGCACTGATCGGCATCTACTCCCTGTTCAATTTGCCGTTTGCGATCTGGATGCTCAAAGGCTTTCTTGCCGAGATCCCGCTCGAACTCGAAGAGGCGGCCCTGGTCGACGGAGCCAACCGATGGACCTCGTTCCGTCGAGTGCTGCTGCCGCTGGCCGGCCCGGGGCTGATGGCCGCGGCGACCATTGTCTTCACGTTTGCGTGGAGCGAGTTTCTCTTCGCTCTAATCCTGACGGCGACCCCGAACTCGCAGACCTTCCCGGTCGGCGTCCAGGGCCTCGTGACCCAGTTCGAAATCATCTGGAATGACATGGCCGCGGCCGGGGTCATCGCCATGACCGTGCCTCTGCTGCTGATGGTGATCGGACGCCGGTACATGGTGGCCGGCTTGACGTTTGGCGTGATCCGCGAGAAGTGAGTCCGCGCGTCTTCCTCAACGGCGCCACGGTTATGACCACCCCGACGGACCGGTCGCTGATGGTGGCTAAAGAGGCGGGCTTCGCCGGCATTGAAGCCCGGGCCGAGCGGCTGCTGGGCAGTCCGGATGAAGTGCGCACCGCGGCCAAGGCGGTCCGGGATGGCGAGGTCTGGAGCCTCAACGGCGTCCGCCTGTCGCTGCATCCGGACGGGACCATCGATGCCGCCACCCTGAGGGCGGATCTGGGCCCACGGCTGCGCATCACCCGCGAGCTGCGGGCGCCCTACTTGTTGGCGGTTCCACCCCGGATCGCCGGACTCTCGCCGGAGCAAGCGCTGGCCGGGATCCGGGCCGGGCTGGTGCTGGCTAAAGACCTGGCCGCCGAGCAACGTGTCAAGGTCGCCTTCGAGTTCCTGGGGTTTGCCGACTGTCCGATCAACTCGCCGGCCCTGGCGGCCGAGGCCGTCGCCGGGGTCGAGGGCGTGGACCTGGTGCTCGACTCCTGCCACTGGCATGCCAGCGGCAGCCGTCCGGTGGAGGAGCTGCCGGTCCAGCGGCTTCGGATGGTCCACCTCAACGACGCGCCGGCCAAGCCGCCGCGGGAAATCGAAGACGCGGATCGCATCCTCCCGCTCGAGGGCGTGATTCGGTTACCAGAACTGGTCCGGGACCTCACCCAACATGGCTACGCCGGCCCCTGGAGCCTGGAGACGTTCAATCCCGGCTACTGGGAGCGCGATCCCTTGGAGGTGGCCAGGCAGGGTCGGGCCGCCCTCGATCGACTCTTCGCCAAAGCCACGATGCCCGCGTCCTAGACAATATGGCTAACCGTCTCCAACAAGACGAAGGAGGCACACATGGCAGACAGCGTGTATCGGGTCACGGACATCATCGGAGTCAGCGCGGAGTCGTGGGAGGATGCCGCCCGCAACGCCGTGAAAACGGCCGCGGGGAGCCTGCGGGATCTCCGGGTGGCCGAAGTGGTCAAGCTGGACATCACCATCGAAGACGGCAAGGTCGCCCGCTTCCGGACGCGCCTCAACGTGTCCTTCAAGTACGAGAAGTAGGAGTCTCCGTCCCCCTCCGAAGGAGGGCAGGGTGGGGGTGGGGGTGGGCCCGGGAACCTCCGGGCCGTCGCCGCTGTAGATGAAGTAGCAAAAGATCGCTCCGTGGAGGGCCGGCCACTGGAGGACTCCGAACTCGTCGACCGAGCGAAAAAGGGCGATGTCAACGCCTACGCCGAACTTGTCGCGCGCTATCAGGAGGTGGCCTTTCGGGTGGCCTATCACATCGCGGGCGTGGAGGCGGACGCCGAGGAGGCCGCCCAGGAGGCATTCATCAAGGCGTACTACGCGCTCGGCCGGTTTCGCCCCGGCGCTCCCTGGCGGCCCTGGCTGCTGCGGATCGTGGCCAACGAAGCCCGCAACCGGCGCAGCGCCAGCGCCCGGCGCACCGGGTTGGCGCTGCGGGCGGCCGAGGCCAGGGCCTCGGGGGATACGGCCCTATCTCCCGAGGTCCTGGTCGAGGCGCGGGCGCAGCGAGCCGAACTGCTGGATGCCATCCATCAGCTGGCGGAGCCCGACCAGCTGGCGCTGACGTACCGATACTTCCTCGACCTCTCCGAGGAGGAGATGGCCGCCGCCCTCGATTGCGCCCGCGGCACGGTCAAATCCCGCCTGTCGCGTGCGTTGGGCCGGCTGCGAGAGGTGATGGGGGTGGTCCAGCATGGTTGACGGCAAGGCCCTCGAGCAGCGGCTGCGTGACCTGCGGCCCTACCTTGACTATCCCCCGGCGCCCAACCTGGTCGTGGCCGTACGGACCCGGCTCGTCACCGCGCCCCGGCGTCCGTGGTATTCATCCTTCGCGATCCCTCGCCGGCTCGCCCTCGCCGCAGCCGCGGTCCTGATCGTCATCGGCGGCCTGCTCGCCATCCCTCAGACGCGAGACACTATCGCCCACTGGTTCGGAGTCAAGGGGGTCATCGTCAATACCGTGCCGTCGCTGCCTCCGGGCCCGCTTGGGCATGACCTCAACCTCGGCCAGCGCACGACACTGGCCGGGGCCCAGGCGGGGGCGCACTTTCAGGTCCTGGTTCCCACCGATCCGAGCCTGGGTCCGCCCGACGAGGTGTACGCGAATAACACGGTGCCCGAGGTGTCATTCGTCTATCGCACTCGCCCGGACCTTCCCACATCCAGCACGACCACCGTCGCGATCCTGGTCATGGAGATCCAGGGCGGCGTAAACAAGAACTTCTTTGGGAAGATGATCGGTCCCGATACCACCCTGACAGAGGTGACGGTCAACGGCGGTCCCGGCTACTGGATCGAGGGCAGCCCGCACGTCTTCTTCTTCACCGACGCCCAGGGCGCGGTGCACGACGAAGACATGCGCCTGGCCACCAACACCCTTCTCTGGCAGCAGGGTGACCGAACGCTGCGGATCGAGGGTGCCGCGACCAAGGCACAGGCCCTCCAGATCGCCGCTTCCATGCATTAGCTCCCTTCGCCCTCATTTCTCGCCCCCCTGCGGGGATGGCCTTATTTCTCCCTCCCAGGTCACTGGGGAGGGTCGGGGAGGGGGTCTCGGTAACCCATGGCAGTCTCGTTCGTTTGTATGGGGCGTGCATGCCTGGCGTTCGTGGCGAGCCCAGCTGGCGGCCGTCCTGCTCCTGGTGGTCGCCTCCGGGGTTGCCCTGGAGGTGCACCTGGACAAGAGGGTCCACCGAACCCCGGCTGCCAGCCCGGCACCGGCGGTTTCGGCTCCCCTCCCGCCGTTTCCAGACTGCTCGGGAGACCAGGCGCGACTCTCCGAGACTGACGTCCAACAGCAGGCCGATGGCAGCTTTGCTGGTTGCCTGAAAGTCGATGCGGTCACCACGGGAGGGTACCTCGTGAGAGCCTACGCGGCCGTTTCGAAGTTTGTTCCGTCTCCTGTCCCTGATATGGGAGGTATGGGGGGAGCAATGGCGGTGTCGCCAGCGGAGGGCCCGCCCGGAACTCTGGTAACCCTTAGTGGCCCGGTTCCGGCCGTGCCGCCGGGAGGCCACCTCAACGATCGCGCGAACGTTTGCTGGGACGCTTGCACGGCCCTCAGTTACTGGGAGCAGGTCAGCTATTCCGCTGGTTCTCCTGGGCGATTTGGATTGTCCTTTCGGGCGCCGACCGTGCCCTGGCTAACGGACAAAGGCGTCCACCCGCTAGTCCCAGGTTCCTACGAGGTCATTCTGCCCTGCTTTTGGGTAGAGACTGCCGAAAAGCCAAAGGGCGAATGCCGATCGGGAGAGCGAACCAGCAGCTTCCGACTGACGGGTCCGGGGTCGTCCCTCTGTCTCGCAGGCCAGCCCTGCTCCGCGCTCGAGGTCAGTCCGACCGAGGGCCCACCCGGCACGGCAATCGCGGTGCGAGGCTGGGCCCCTCTTGTCGGCCTCGCGCGCTGGGGGTCGGTCCACATTCAGCTCCGCAGCGCCCTCGCCGCGACGAACGCGCTCCCAACGCTGGCTTCTGCTCCATTTCAAGTACGGGGCGGACAGGACTGGGCATCGCTCGGCATTCTTCACCCGGCATCCGTTCTGCGGAGCGACGTTGATGCCATCGGCGTAGACCCCGCTAATCCGCGTCGCTTCGCGTACTGCATTGAGGGCGGCATCAGGCTCACCGCCGACGGCGGCCAAAGCTGGTCCTCGATCTCGATTGAGGGAGCTTTAACGGCATCGGCTGCCACCAACTATCCTCTGGTTCCTGGCTACGGGACGGCCCCAGCCTCTTGCCTCGCGGTGGCGCTCGATCCCAAGCAGCCTGCGACGCTATACGCCGAGTTCTCCACGGTGGAGCGCAATAGTGGGCCGCCGCCGTACATGTATGTCGCCTACTACACCAGGGACAGCGGAGCAACGTGGCACCCGGTGCCAGTTCCAAAGGGCTCGGTTATGGGCGCCTTCGGTGGGTTCCGAGCTGATCTGTCCGGAGTGCGCGCTCTGTACACCCAATGGTCTGATTCCTTGCCGCCGGACCAACCAGCGGTTGCTATCCAGCTTTCCGTCGACGGCGGGAAGACCTGGAGCACCGCAACGCTCCCTTGTCCGCAGGCGGGCCCGTGCGTGACTCTCGGCACCAAGGCCTGGGCTCGATGCATGGCGGTCGAGGGGTGGGAATCAGTTCTGGTCTCGACGGATAGCGGCAAGAACTGGACCACGGCGAACCGCATCCGCTCCTGCTGGCGGGTAGCCGAAATTGTGGGGCTGACGGACGGCAGACTGGTGACCTTGGACGGCCTGGATGGGTCCGTGCTCACGCTTTCCGAGGACGGTGATCGGAGCTGGCGCAGCTTCGCGCTTCCGCAGCTTCCGGATCAGACCGATACGGTCACGCCTGTTGGGAACCTGGAACTGCTGCCAGACGGCCGGCTCCTGTCGGTATCCCTACATTGGTCACTCCTGACACCCGGAGCTAGCGCGTGGTGCACGGTCCCGGGTAGCCCGACCGGGATGGGCAATGGGGCCGCAGGCCCAGGATCCATCGCCCCGCTGCTGATTGGTGACCGTTTCTGGTGGCTGGACGGCTGGCCGGCAACACTCCACAGCTTCGCGCTCGGCGCCCTCCACTGCTGACCGGCGTCTGGCCAGCCACCCGCTTGCCTCAAGACAACAGGCCTCGTTCCGCCCTAGAATCGGCTGGGAGGGAGCTGAATCGATGGCCGGGACAGGGGACGACCTTCTCTGGAAGCTGGCGGAAAGCGACGAGGTCGACATCGAGACCCGACGCGACTCGAAGTCCCCGCTTCATCGCACCACCATCTGGATCGTACCGACCAGGGATGGCGTCTACATTCGTTCGGTCAAAGGCACGAAGGGGCGCTGGTACCAGGAAGCCGTTGCCAATCCGCACGTCACCCTACGGGTTGGCGAGCGCAAAGTGGCTACCCGGGTGGAGCCGGAACAGAGTCAGGCCGTTATCCGCGAAGTCAGCGCCGCCTACCGCCAGAAGTACGGGGAGCGATGGCCATCTGACACGGAATCAATGCTGCAGCCCTCGGTATTGCCGACAACGCTCCGCATGATTGGAGGCTAGCGGCAGCGCGCGACGTCCGTCAGGTGTTCGCTCCCGTGGCTCCAGCTAAGCCTCTCGAGACCCCCTCCCCTGCCCCTCCCCGCAAGGGGGAGGGAAAAACGGAAGAAACGACGACCCTACCCTCCCCGCAGGGGGGAGGGAGATTCTGCGGGCCGATATCAGTACAGCGCGGCGGCGCGTTGCTTCAGACCCTACTATTAGGGCATGGGAGGAGGGCGCCCGACTATTCCGCTGCGGGACACCTTCGGCCGGGTGGCGGACGACCTGCGCATCTCGGTCACCGACCGGTGCAACTTCCGGTGCATCTATTGCATGCCGGCGGCCGGGATGGCCTGGCTGCCCCGCGATGAGATCCTGAGCTTCGAGGAGATCGTCCGGCTGACGCGGATCCTGGTGGAGGAGTGCGGCGTCCGCACCATCCGGTTCACCGGCGGCGAGCCGCTGGTACGAAAGGGCCTCGAGGACCTCATCGCCATGGTTCGCGATATCGATCCAGGTCTCGACCTGGCCATGACCACCAACGGCATCCTGCTGGGGGAGAAGGCGCAGGCGTTGCGCGACGCCGGGCTTCGCCGGCTGAACGTTAGCCTGGACACGCTCCACTCCGACCGCTTCCGCACCATGGCTCGTCGCGATGGGCTGGCGCGCGTCCTCGATGGCCTGCGGGCGGCCCGGGCGGCCGGCTTCGACCCCATCAAGCTGAACATGGTGGTGATGCGCGGCCACAACGAGGATGAGGTGGTGGACTTCGCCCGGCTGGCGCGCACCGAGGGCTACGAGGTCCGCTTCATCGAGTTCATGCCCCTGGACGCCGATGGGATCTGGAAACCGGAGACGGTGGTCGCCAGCCGGGAGATCATCGAGGCCATTGACCGCGAGTATCCATTGCAGCCGGTCGTCAGCGAGCGGCCGGCGCCGGCCACCCGCTTCCGCTTTCGGGATGGCAGCCAGGGCGGGATCGGCGTGATCGCCTCGGTCAGCGACGCCTTCTGCAAGGTCTGCAACCGG
>DASPZT010000311.1:0-2285 GCA_035636135.1 Candidatus Limnocylindria bacterium
GAGGAGCAGAAGAACCGCAAGCTCGCCCAGATGACTGGGAAGCCGGAGGTGGCTCGGTACAAGGGTCTTGGCGAGATGAACCCCGAACAGCTCTGGTCTACCACGATGAACCCAGAGAATCGGATGCTGATGCGGGTCGAAATCGAGGACGCCGTCGAGGCCGACAAGATCTTCGATGTCCTGATGGGCGACGACGTCGACCCGCGCAAGCGGTTCATCCAGACCCACGCCAAAACCGTGAGGAACCTCGACATATAGGCGGTTGACCCGCCACCCCTGATGAAGATCGCACTCGATGCCCTGGGCGGAGACTTCGCCCCCGACCAGGTGGTCGCCGGTGGGGTGGCGGCCCAACGCGAGCTTGGCGTCGAGGTCATCTTCGTTGGCCCTCGCGACCAGGTCGAGCGTTCGCTGGAAGCCGGCGGCGCCGGGAAGTGGGCGGTCCTCGAGGATGCGCCCGAAGTCATCGGCATGGACGAGCATCCGGCCCAGGCAGTGCGGGCCAAGCGCGCCTCCTCCATCGTGCGCGGGGTGCAGATGGTCGCCGACGGCCGGGCGGACGCCTTCGTGTCGGCTGGGAACAGCGGAGCCGTGATGGCCGCCGCCCTGTTTGGGTTGCAGCGTATCCGCGGCATCGATCGGCCGGCGCTGATCACGCCTCTGCCGACTTCCACGGGGAAGAACTGCTACCTGCTCGACGTGGGTGCCAACACCGATCCGCGGCCCGAGCATCTCCTGCAGTTCGCGCTGATGGGCAGCCTGTACGCCGAGCGCGTGATGGGCATCCCCAAGCCTCGGGTCGGCCTGCTCAGCATCGGCGAGGAGCCAGAGAAGGGGAACCAGCTGATTCGGGACACGGAGCCGCTCTTTCGGCAGTCGGCGGCCCTCAACTTCATCGGCAACGTCGAGGGCAAGGACATCTTCCGTGGGAAGGCCGACGTGATCGTGGCCGACGCGTTCTCCGGCAACGTGTTGATCAAGACCGCCGAGGGGGTGGCCGAGTTCCTGTTTCGGAGCATCCGCGACGCCCTCAAGGCCGACCCCCTGTCGGCGCTGGGGGGGATGCTGGCCCGCCGCCGCCTGCTGGCCATCCGGAAGCGCGCCGATTGGCGCGAATTTGGCGGTGCCCCCCTGCTGGGGGTGCGCGGCGTGGTCGTGGTGGCCCATGGGCGGTCCGATGCGCTGGCGATCCGCAGCTCCATCCTCGTCGCCAAAGACGCGGTGGCCCAAAAAATCACGGAATCGATCGCCGGCGCGGCCGGGAGCACATCTGTTCCATCCCCGCTAACATGAAGCCCAGGTGGGGAAAAACGGCGCGCGCCAAGAGCATCGAGTAGTGGTCACCGGAATGGGTGTGGTAGCCCCCAATGGGAACGACCTGGCCGAATACTGGGACAGCCTGCTGGAGGGCCGATCCGGCCTGGGCGTGGCGACCTCTTTTGACACCACCGGGCTGCCGGTCAAAGTGGTGGCCGAGCTCAAGCACTTTGACGCCAGGAACTTCATGGATTTCAAGGAAGCCAAGCGCATGGCGCGGTTCAGCCAGGTCGGCATCGCGGCGGCCCGGATGGCCATCGAACAGTCGGGGCTGGAGCTGCAGAAAGAAGACCGGACCCTGATCGGCTGCGAGGTGGGGACCGGGATCGGCGGGTTCCGTGAGATCGCCGAGGAGATCGAGGCGTTCACCAAGGCGGGCGACAAGGGACCCGACCGGATCTCGCCCTTCTTCGTGCCCCCGGTAATTCCGAACATGGCCTCCTGCCAGGTGGCCATCATGTTCGGCCTGGAAGGCCCCAACAACACCGACACTACGGCCTGCGCCGCCTCGACCCAGGCGCTGGGCAACGCCTTCCGCGTGCTGCAGCGGGGCGACGCCACCGTCATGCTGGCCGGGGGCGCCGAAGCGAATTTGTGCCGCTTCGGGCTGGCCTCGTTTGCCGCCATGCGGGTGCTATCCACCTACAACGACGAGCCGACCAAGGCCAGCCGCCCCTTCGACGCCATGCGCGACGGCTTCGTCCCCGGCGAGGGCGCCGGCATGCTGGTGCTCGAGACGCTCGAGCACGCGCAGCGGCGCGACGCTCCTATCTTCGCCGAGATCGTGGGCTTTGCCGTGACCGACGATGCCTTCCACATCGTGATGCCCGAGGAAGACGGCGACGGGCCGGCTCGGGTCATGGCCAAGGCGCTCGCCGATGCGCACGTGGAGCCGTCGGACGTCGATTACATCAATGCCCACGGGACCTCCACCCAGCTCAATGACAGGTCGGAGACGGCGGCCATCA
>DASPZT010000312.1:0-2233 GCA_035636135.1 Candidatus Limnocylindria bacterium
CAGAACTCGCCGATCCAGCGTTTCTTCTGTGCCTCACTGCCGGTGGCCAGAATGGCCGTGGCCGCCAGACCAGTGCTGGTGATGGCGACCGCGATCCCGGCACAGCCCCAGTGCAGCTCCTCGGCGATCAGCATGTTCGAGATTGGGTCCAACCCGCCGCCCCCGTAGACCTCGGGCATGGAGGCCACCGGCGTCAATCCCACCTCGTGCGCCTTGTTCAGGACCGGCCAGGGAAACTCCTCCGTCTCGTCATAGTGGGCCGCCACCGGTCGGATCTCCTTCTCGGCAAACTGGTGGGCCAGGGTGCGGATCTCCTCTTGCTCTCGGGTCAGGGTGAAATCGAGTGCCATCTCAGTTCTCCTTCTCCGTGGCGAAGTCCACTTCGGCCACACCTTTGTTGAAGACTTTTTCGCCTTTCTGATTCTCGACCCGCACCTCGACCGTCAGCCGGCGGGCGTCGGCGTCCTTGGCGACCACGGTGCCGGTGCAGCGAAGCTCGTCGCCGGGTAGCACCATGCCGCTGAACCGACCGTGGAACTCCGCCATCCGGCGCCGGTCACCCAACCAGTCCGTGACCAGCTGGGCGGCAAATGCCATGGTCAGCATCCCATGGGCGATGACCCCCGGAAGCCCCACCGAGCGGGCGAAGACGTCGTCCAGGTGGATCGGGTTGCGGTCTCCGGAGGCCTCGGCATACGCCCGGATCTGCTCCACCGTCACCGTCTTGCGCAGCTCGGGGAGCGATTGGCCGACCTGGATCCGTTCAAACGTCGGGATCACGCTGGGGTCGCGGCTCATGGTTTCCTGATGATGAACAACGCGGTGGCGCCCGATACCGGGCGGCCCGCCGGGTCGCTGGCCGCCAGCTCAAAGGTGACGAACTCCATCCCCGCCCGCTCGTTGATGGCCGTAATGCGGCCCTCGGCGGTGATCCGATCCCCGGGCTGGACTGGCCGGTGGAAGCGGAAGCTCTGCTCGGCGTGCACGAGGTGCGCCACGTCCAGCGCCACCTCCTGGTCCGACCAGAGCTGCCAGATGGGGCCGGAGCCGTACACCATCGCATAGGTGGGCGGGGCGACTAGCTCTCCGTCCTGCGCCAGGTCGCCGATCGCCTGCATGAACTCCCGGATAGACGCCTCGGTGACCTCGAAAGGGGCCGACTCGTAGCGGCGGCCGACGAAGCGAGGGTCGGTCATGCTCAGTTCAGGAGTCCCTGGAGCTTCATGGCCAGGGCCATATCGCCCTTGACCTTGAGCTTCTGCTGCATGAAGGCGGTGACGGCGTTGAGCTTGCCGGTGGCGATGTTCATCCAATCCTCGGTCGACGCCACAAAGGTGGTGTTGGGCGATTCGGCCGGACCCGAGTCCAGGGTGAGCTGCCCGTCCTGGATCCGCAGCGTCCAGCTTTCGCCGGTCAGGTCGAACTGGTAGGTGGCATTCAGGCCCTTGATCTTGTCGGGCTTGGCGGCAATGCGCTTCTCGATTTCGGTGAACACTTCGCGGGCGTCAGGCATGGGTGGCCTCCTTGGGCTGATGGGTGGCTCCGTGTAAGAACAACGCGGCGCAGGCTCGCGCCAGTTCGTCGGGTCGCTGGTCGCGTGCGCCAGGGTGAAAATGCCGCCAGTAGGCGAGCTGGCTCCCCATCCCGATCAGGGCAAAGGCGGCGACCTCAGGGTCGGCGATGCCAGCGGACTCGAAGGTGGGCCGGAATCCTTCGGCCAGCGTCTCATGCAGCTGCCGCTGGCCGGCTTCAAACGCCGGGTCGATTCCCAACCCCTCGACCTGCAGCCGCCGGTTCCAATCGCGGTACTCGTCGTAGAACTCGAAGTAGGCGGTGAGCCCGGCCACCACCTTGCGCGCCGGGTCCTGCTGCTCCCGGGTGGCCCAGTAAATGCGCCGGCGCAGCAGGGTGGCCATTTCCTCCTGGAGGGCGGCGAAGATCGCCTTCTTGTCCGGGAAATAGAGGTAGAACGCCCCCTGGGAGAGGCCCGCTGCCTGGACGATCTGGCTGACGGTGGTGGCGTGGTATCCGTGCCGCTCGAAGACCCGGCGGGCGGCGTCCAGCAGCTGGCCACGCCGGATCCACTGCCGCTCGGTGGTGGGGAGGGACGCCTGGCTCCTGGAGCTGACTGACACGTCAGTCATAAATGTAGCAGCTACGTTTGAGTTCCGCCAGGCACCCCAGCGCTACCCGTGATCAAGACGAAGACGAGCTGCGAAAGGCTGCTGGGGCC
>DASPZT010000313.1:0-2629 GCA_035636135.1 Candidatus Limnocylindria bacterium
TGACCTCGCTGACATCGACGGCCTCGGATTTCGGAATGAACAGGTCGGGCTGGCCCGGCTGGGTGACCCGAATGTAGGGCTCTGTCGACACGAACATGGACCGGGCTGGCCCCTCGAGCATGCCCGTCACCCGCCCCACTATCGTCCCATCCTCGGCCTCCACCGCATAGCCGGGAAGGATCACCCAGTCGACTAACGGCATGCGTCAACCCTGTCCATGAGGAGCCGGCCGTATTTTACGTTACGGGATCAGCTGTCCCCGCCCCGCGGAGACCAGCCCAATCGGGATGCGGAGCAGCTCGGCCACCTGGTAAATCACGTGCCACAGGCCGACTCCGCCTCCCCAGAAGACGAGCAGCCAGAGGAGCCACAGCCCGCCGGAGCCGAAGCGCGCGACCTGCACCCGGATATCGACGGGGAGCCAGGGGCTCAGGGCCCCGAACCCGTCAATCCCGGGGATCGGGAGCTAACGTGCTGCCGCGAGCGTTTCCAGCAGCGGGCCCTCACGCTCGCTCCACTCGGACCACTCGGAGAGGCCGGTCCGCCTCGGCCTGCAGGCGTTCCTCGTTACGCCGCAGGAAGACCACGAAACCGATAGTCCCGGCCAGCGCCAGGACCACCAGGACCCAGCGGACGGGGCCGGTCACCCGGTCGAGCTCGCGTCCGAAGGCGTACCCGGCGATGCCATAGACCATCGCCCAACAGAAACCGCCCGCGGCATTGAAGGTGAGGAACCGCGGCCAGGGCATGTGGTTGACGCCGGCCAGGACCGCGGCGAGCGCCCGTAGGATCGCGACGAAGCGGCCGAAGAACACTACCTGCGCACCGTAGCGGCGAAACAGGTACTGGCCCAGCCGGAGGCGCGCGTCCGTGATCCCTACCCGGTGGCCGTACCGGCGCAACAGCCGGAAGCCACCCTCCCGGCCGATGAAATACCCGAGGTTGTCACCCAGGACGGCGCCCGCCACCGCCGCCAGGATGACCAGGCCGATGTTCAGACGGTGGGTTGAGCCCGCATAGATCGCGGCCGTGATCAACATGGTCTCGCCCGGCAGCGGAATGCCCATGCTCTCCACGGCAATCAGGACGACGACGGCTAGGTACCCGTAATGGGCCAGTAACCCGGTCAGATCCTGTTCGGCGAGGTGAAGCATGGCACCAGCCTATCTGGCGCTGATTCCCCTCCCACCTTGAGGTGGAGGTTGGGGCGGTGGCGAGTCTCGCTGCGCCTGAATCCGAATTATCCTCCCCCCTTGAGGGGGAGGGCAGGGTGGGGGGTCTCTGCGCCTGGATGTCCCTCGGCCCCTATGTCGATTTCGACCTGTAACCGATCGTCATACAGTTAGTGGCGGGCTTGAAGAGTCCGCCAGCGACGAATCCGGGAGGTGGAAACATGGCGAAGTACGTACTTCTGTACAGCGGCGGCGGCGCGATGGCGGCGACCCAGGCGGAGCGGGATAAGACCAATCAGGCCTGGGGCGCCTGGTTCGGCAAGCTGGGCAAGTCCGTGGTCGACAGCGGGAACCCGTTCTCCGACAAGGTGAAGAGCGTCGCCTCGGACGGCAAGGTCAAGGATGGGGCGATCGGCGAGCGGGCCAATGGCTACAGCATCGTCGAGGCTGCCTCGGTCGACCAGGCCGCGGAGCTCGCGAAGGGCTGCCCGGTCCTCGCCAGCGGCGGCAAGATCACGGTCTACGAGACTTTCAACGCGATGTAAGTCTGGCCCCCTGGGCCAAGCGTGCTGGGGCCCCGACGATTCGAGCGGCCCCAGCCGCTGCCGTTGGCGACTCTCAGCCGATCCACTCCTGCCATTGCTGCGGGAGCCCCTTCCCCATCGCCCGCAAGTACACGCTGACCTTGGTGGCGAAGATCAGCAGCGCCTCCCGGTAAATGTCTAGCTGAACCCGCACCAGGGGCTTGAAATCGGGGAAATCGCGACGGTCCACGGTGCGGTTCGCGATGTCGTCCTCGGAGAGGCTCTCGATCGCCGCCCTCAGCTCGCGGTCGAGCTCCGCGTACCAGGACGACAGCGCGGCGACGCTGCTCTCGAGGCGCGGATGGGCATTGCGATATCCGAAGTCTTGCCCGAAGGTCTTCAACGACTCGATGTAGGAGTACTCGACCTCGCCGATCTCACGACAGAGCGCGCCCAGGCTCGGATTCGTGCCCCCGACCCGGTAGCCAAGATCCTCGTCCGACAGGATCTCCATGAGCTGGGCGCGCAGCGCCTGGTAATCGGGGAAAAACGGAAGTAACGATTGGGCCAGTCCGGTAGGCGATCTCACTGAGAAGACCTCTTTGGCAATGGAGTTCATGGTTGGCGCCTCCAGGCGTTGATAGCCAGCAGGTGGCGGCTGAGCCTCGCTGGTCCGTTCGTCAGGCAGACGGTCGCACCCCAGCCGCCGGCTTGAGCGTTGACCCTGCCGCGGACACCCGCAGCTGTTCACCGACGCGCAGGGTATGGTAGCGATCGCCGAACGCCCGACCGAATGCGTCATAGGTCCATGGAGTGCTGTCGTGGCTGGAAAGACCCACGACACGGGGCCCGCAGGCGGTGATCTCCTGGACCGCGGCCATCGCGTCCCCCTCGCTGATCGGGCGCCACGGCGGGTTCCGGTTGCCCAAGGTA
>DASPZT010000314.1:0-2807 GCA_035636135.1 Candidatus Limnocylindria bacterium
CGTGAGTCAGCGGGTCTCGGCGGCCCACGCGGCGCCGGCGGTGTCTGCCCCCCAGCAGCGCCGGCGCCGCGGCCTGCTGCGCATCTACCTGACGCCCAAGCAAGCCATCCCTGGTCGGGCGCGACTCACCCTCGGCATCGGCAGCTTCGTCGTCATTCTCGTGGCGTGGCAAGCCGCCTCGGTGATCATCAACAATCCGCTCTTCGTACCGAGTCCAGTGCAGGTCTGGAGAGCCTGGGTGGACGCCATCCAGCACCGGCATTTCCTGGACGACGTCGCCTGGAGCGCCTTTCGGATCATCGCCGGCTTCCTGATCGCGGCGGTCATGGCCGTCCCTCTCGGCCTGCTGATGGGCTCGTTCGAGGTGGTGCGGGCCTTCTTCCAGCCCCCCATCAACTTCATCCGCTATATGCCGGCCTCGGCCTTCATCCCGCTGCTCCTGCTCCTGATCGGCCTGGGCGAGAACGAGAAGCTGATGATCATCTGGATCGGCGTCTTCTTCCAGCTGGTGCTGATGGTGATGGACATCGCCCATCGGGTCCCGGATGAGATGCTCAACGTGGCCTACACCCTCGGCGCCTCGCGCTGGACGGTCTTCTACAAAGTCTTTCTGCCCGCCACCTTCCCCGAGGTGGTGGATGCCCTGCGGATCACCATGGGATGGGCCTGGACCTACCTGATCGTGGCCGAGATCGTGGCCGCCGAGCGGGGCATCGGCAGCTTCATCCTCATCTCCGAACGCTTTCTCCGGTCTGACCGGATTATCGCCGCCATCATCACCATCGGCCTCCTCGGCCTGATCACCGACTACGCGATCACCGCCATCCATCGAGCGGCCTTCCCCTACGTGGAAAAGGTGCACCGGTGAGCGAAATCCGGCTGATCGATGTGGCCATGCAGTACGTCACCCATAAGGCCCAGGTGCGCGCCTTGGACCGGATCTCGCTGACCGTGCCCGACGGCCAGTTCGCCTGCATCGTAGGACCATCGGGCTGTGGGAAGTCGACCCTGTTGATGGTGGCCGCCGGGTTAGTGACCCCCAGCGAAGGCGAGGTGCTGGTGGACGGTAAGCCGGCGACCGCGCCGGGAGCCGACCGTGGCATGGTCTTCCAGTCCTACTCGCTCTACCCCTGGCTGTCGGTGCGGCGCAACATCGAGTTCGGGATGGAGATCAAGCGGACGCCGCGATCCGAGCGCCAGCTGCGCTCCAGCGAGCTGATCCACCTGATGAAGTTGGACGGCTTCGCCGAGGCCTATCCCAAGGCCCTCTCCGGTGGGATGAAGCAGCGGGCGGCCATCGCCCGAGCCCTGGCCAACGATCCGCAGGTGCTCCTGATGGACGAGCCGTTCGGCGCCCTGGACGCCCAGACCCGCCAGATCATGCAGGAGATGCTCACCGATCTCTGGCAGCGGTTCCGCAAGACGGTGCTCTTCGTCACCCATGACATCGACGAGGCCATCTTCCTGGGGGACGTGATCTATGTGATGACCAACCGGCCGGGCCGGATTCGGACCACGTTGCGCGTCGATCTGCCGCGCCCCCGGACGTTCGACATGGTCGGCGGCCCCCACTTTGCCCAGCTGCGCAACCAGGTGGTGGGCATCATCCACGAGGAAAGCCTCAAGGCGGTGGAGTCCGAGCTGGCCCGTGCCTGAGCGCGGCTATCGGCCCCTCGATGCCATGCAGTCGCCCCGTTTCACCGGGATCGGGACCTTCATGCGCCTGCCGCATGTCACCGACCTGGCGGGGGTCCACGCCGCGGTGCTCGGGATCCCCTTTGACACCGGGGTCACCTACCGGGTGGGCGGCCGGTTCGCGCCGGCGGCCATCCGGGAAGCCTCACGGCTGCTCCGCCCCTACCACGTCGAGCAAGGCATCGAGATCTTCGACTATGTGTCCGCGGTTGATCGCGGCGACCTGGCTGTTATTCCGGGGAACGTCCAGGCGACTTACCAGGTCATCGAGCAGGGGCTGGCGCCCGTCTTCGAGGCGGGCGTCGTGCCGCTGGTCCTGGGCGGGGACCACTCCATCACCCTGGGCGAATTGCGCGCGGCCGCCAAGCGCTTCGGCCCCCTGGGGCTCATCGACTTCGACTCTCACACCGATACCTGGGACAGCTACTGGGGCGAGCGCTACACCCATGGCACCTGGTGCCGGCGCGCCCTTGAGGAGGGACTGATCAATCCCAAGCGGGCCGTCCAGGTCGGGATCCGCGGCTCGCTGTACGGCTCGGAGGATCGCGGCGGCGCCAGGGCGCTGGGCCTGCAACTGGTTCCGACCGAGATGCTGCTTCGCCGAGGCGTGGACGACGTGCTGGTCGAAGTGCGAGAACGCCTCGGCAAGGGCCCCGTCTTCTTGAGCTTCGACATCGATTTCATCGACCCGGCGTTCGCGCCGGGCACCGGCACGCCCGAAGTGGGCGGCCCCAGCAGTCGGGACGCCCTCCGATTGGTCCGCGGTCTGCGGGGCCTGGAGTTCGTCGGCTTCGACCTGGTCGAGGTCCAGCCGCAGTACGACCACGGCGAGGTTACCTCGCTGGCCGCCGGGACGCTGCTGCACGAATTCCTTACCCTGGTCGCCCTTTTCCGCCGCGACGGTCCGGATGCTACGCGCCGACCTTCGTGGAAGACCGAAGAATCCTAAGAATCTCCTCAAGCATCTCCTTAAGAATCTCCCTCCCCTCCGGGCCTTTACCTCTCCCTCCCCCTTGCGGGGTACATCCCAGGTGGCTAAGGGGTCAAGCGGCGGACTGGGTGAGGGCCATCGACCAAGCGCGCTGCTCCTCGTACCGGGTGCGGTCCCGCAG
>DASPZT010000315.1:0-5141 GCA_035636135.1 Candidatus Limnocylindria bacterium
ATGCGCCACATCATCAAGACCATGCTGGCGGCGCCGGTTCCGGTGGTCATCTATGTCTCGCCGTCGGGCGCCCGGGCGGCTTCGGCTGGCCTCTTTATCACCCAGGCGGCCGATGTGGCCGCTATGGCGCCGGGGACGAACATCGGGTCCGCCCACCCGGTGAGCATTGGGGGTCCAAACCCAGCTCCCAACGCCAGCCCCAGCCCCGGGTCGGCGGGGGCGGACATCATGACCCAGAAGATCGAGAACGATGCCGCCGCCTACATCCGCTCGCTGGCCGCCATCCACCACCGCAACGCCGATTGGGCCGAGAAGGCCGTGCGCCAGAGCGCGAACGTTCCGGTGGATGAGGCGGTGCAGCTCAAAGTCGTCGACCTGGAGAGTCGCGACCTGAGCAGCCTGCTGGAGGACCTGGACGGCCGGCAGGTGGACAAGGGCGGCCAGACATACACGCTGCACACAGCCAACGCCGCCATCGAGCGCATCGAGCTGAGCGAGTTCGACCGCTTGCTGGAGGCGGTCTCGGACCCGGATGTCGCCTACCTCCTCCTGCTGCTGGCCATCATCGCCATCGGGTTTTGGGTGACCCATCCCGGGTTCTTCCTGCCGGGCGTGGTGGGCGTAATCGCTGGCATCCTGGCCGGGGTGGCGCTGTTCAACCTGCCGATCAATACCGCGGGCGTAGTACTGATCCTGCTGGCCATGGCCATGTTCGTCATCGATCTCAAGGCGCCCACGCATGGTGTATTGACCACAGGCGGGGTGGTCGCCATGGCGCTCGGCTCACTTCTCTTGATCGACACCGGATTCCTTTCAGAGGGGGTCAACATCTTCCTGATCCTGGTGACGGTTGGGCTGCTGGGCGGGTCGTTCGGCTTCGTCCTGCGCAAGGTGCTGGAAGCCCGGCGTCGGCCGTTCGCGGCCGGTGAAGAATCAATCGTCGGCAAAGTTGGCACGGTACGCGAGCCGCTCCGGCCGGACGGCCTGGTCTTCGTCGACGGCGCCCGCTGGCAGGCGACATCGGTCTCTGGACCGATTGAGGCGGGCAGCCAGGTCAGGGTGGTTGGGATTGATGGGCTGCGCCTTCGGGTAAACAAGGCCGGCTCCGAGTCCGCGGCCTCGGCCCCCACGCCGCCCAAGGCCGCTTCCCAGTAGTAGCCTCTTTCCGAATCCGGACTAATATGGGTTGCGTCCGGCCGCACTGAAGAGGAGGAAGCCGTGTTCCCGATAGCTGTCGTCGGCGTCATCATCGTCTTGGTCCTCGTCGGATTCACATCCGCCGTCCGGATCATCAACGAGTACGAGCGGGGGGTGCTCTTCCGCCTCGGCCGGCTGATGGATGTCAAGGGGCCGGGGCTGCGGCTCATCATCCCGTTCGGGATCGACCGCCTGGTCAAGATCGACCTGCGCACCATCACCCTGGAGGTTCCTCCACAGGAAGTCATCACCCTCGACAACGTGACCGTCAAGGTCAACGCTGTCATCTATTTCCTGGTCATCAATCCCAACTGGGCTGTGACCAAGGTCATGAACTACGTGAACGCCACCTCGCAGATTGCGCAGACGACACTTCGCAGCGTGTTGGGCCAGTCCTCGCTCGACACCCTGTTGGCCGACCGGGAAAAGATCAACACCGTGCTGCAGAAAATCATCGATGAGCAGACGGAGCCCTGGGGCATCAAGGTCTCAACCGTCGAGATCAAGGATGTTGAGCTGCCCCAGACCATGCAGCGGGCGATGGCCAAGCAGGCCGAAGCCGAGCGGGAAAAACGAGCCAAGATCATTCATGCGGAAGGGGAGTTCTCCGCAGCCAGCCAGCTCGCCGAGGCCGCGAAAATCATCGCCACCCAGCCGAGCGCCCTGCAGCTCCGCTACCTGCAGACCCTGACCGAGATCGGCGTCGAGCGCAACACCATGATTGTGTTCCCCATGCCCATCGACCTCATCCAACCCCTGCTCGACATTCGTCCGCGGACGGGCGGCTCCCCGGCCGCACCCTCCGGGGCGGCTTCTAAGACCTGATCCCGGCGGCCTCGGCTCCCGTCGACCTGGTCACGGTCCTGGTCCTGGGCCTGGTGGCCGGTCTCTTCGTGCTCGCCAACTATGGGGAGCGGTCCCGCGCTGCGCGGCTGGTGACCATCCTGCTCACGATCACCATCGGCTTGCTCTTTACGGCGGCCGGGGCGTTCACCAGCCAATGGGTGGGGCTCCTGATGGTGGCGGCGCTGGCCGCCTCGCTCCTCTACCTTATTCCTAGCGTGCAGCAGGCGGTGGCTGGCAGCCTGCCACTGCGGCCCGGCTCAACGGTGAACTACGTCGCGGTCTCCCTGGCTCTGCTGCTGTTTGCGTTCCAGCTGGGAACCCAGTTGACGGTCGACGTGCTCGGCCTCCTGGCCAAGAGCCCACCATTCACGTTGGCGGACCTGCTGGTCCAGGAGATTCCGCTGATCGTCATCGCCGTGCTCGGGATCGGCTTCCTGGTGCGCCGAAGCTGGCCGGAGACCATCGATCGGCTCGGTCTTCGCCCGCTACGCAAGACCTGGTGGGCGTACGCGCTGGTGGCGGTGGTGGCGTTCCTGGCGGTCGGCTACGGGATCGATCAGCTGGCCGCGTGGCTGAGCCCCGACACCCAGAAGCGGGTCAATGATGCCAGCCAGGTGGTCTTCCATAGCCTGAGCAACCCGGGGGCGGTCGTCCTTCTCGGGCTGACGGCAGGGATATCCGAAGAGCTCATCTTCCGGGGGGCGATGCTGCCCCGTTTCGGCGTGCTCGCCACCTCATTACTGTTCGCCGCGGTCCACACCCAGTACGGCATCACCTTCGCCACCCTGGAGGTCTTCGTCATCGGCCTCGGGCTAGCCTGGCTGCGCCTGCACGCCGGGACCCTGGCGTGCATCGCCAGCCACGCCGGGTACGACATTATCGTCGGGTTGTTGGCTCTCCACTAGTTTTCCCCTTACCGAACATCCGTTCGGGCGATGCCCAGCGTATAATCCAGCCCAAATCCACGCCCTCGTCCCAGCACAGCACTTGCCCTGCATCTATGCCGTCGTTAACCAGAAGGGTGGAGTCGGAAAGACAACCACGGCAATTAACGTGGCTGCCAACCTTCCCGACCTCGGCAAGTCCGGCCTGATCGTGGACATGGATCCGCAGGGCAACACCACCAGCGGGTTCGGCATCGACAAGAGCCGGCTGGCGGGCAGCGTCTACAACGTCATCATCGAGGCCGCCGACGTCAATGCGGTCATCCGTCCCACCGGGGTGCCGGGCCTCGACATCCTCCCGTCGCATCGGTCTCTGGCCGGGGCCGAAATCGAGCTCATCGGATTGCCCCGCCGGGAGCGGCGGCTGGTGTACGCGCTGGACATGCTGCGCCATGCCTACGACTACGTGATCATCGACTGCCCGCCCTCTTTGGGATTGCTGACTGTCAACTGCCTGGTGGCGGCCGAGTTCATGCTGATCCCCATCCAGTGCGAGTACTACGCGCTGGAGGGGTTGGGGGCGCTGACCCATACCTCGCAGCTGATCCAGCGCGAGCTCAACCCCAGGCTGAAGATCGGCGGGATCGTCCTCACCCTTTTCGACCCGCGCACGACGTTGGCCTGGCAGGTGGCGGAGCAGGTGCGCAGCCAGTATCCGGACGAGACCTTCCGAACCATCATCCCGCGCAACGTCCGCTTGAGCGAGGCACCCAGCCACGGGATGCCGATCACCCAGTACGATCCGGCCTCTCGGGGGGCGGTGGCCTATCACGAACTGACCAAAGAGTTGATCTCCCGCGGCGCCGCGGCGAACCACCACGAACTCACCAAGGAGTTGATCGCCAGATGAACAAGCGGCGCGGCCTGGGGCGCGGGTTGGAAGCGCTCATCCCCTCCAGCGACTACATCGACGAGACGGCGGTGGGCATGGCGCAGCGGCAGCAAGCCCTGCGCATCCCGATCCAGGACATCAGGCCCAACCCCGACCAGCCCCGGCAGGCGTTCGGCCCCGAGGCCCTGCAGGAGCTAGCCGACTCGATCCGGCAGCACGGCATCCTGCAACCCCTCCTCGTCCGCGAGCTGCCCGATGACGGCTACGAGTTGATCGCCGGCGAGCGTCGCCTGCGCGCCGCCCAGATTGCCGGCCTGACCGAGGTGCCGGTGATCATTCACAACGGCTCCACCGATACCGCCGACGAGCGCCTGCAACTGTCGTTGATCGAGAACCTGCAGCGGTCCGACCTCAACCCGGTCGAGGAGGCGCGGGCTATCCGACGGCTGCTTGACGAGTTCGGGTTGACCCAGGAGGCGGTGGCCGAAAGGCTGGGCAAAGGACGCGTGTCAGTCGCCAACGCGGTCAGGCTGCTGGGGCTGCCGGACGTCGCCCTCAACGCCATCGAAGCCAGCGCGATCTCCGCGGCGCATGGCCGAGCCATTTTGGGCCTACACTCACTTGCTCAACAGCACGCCTGCCTGGAACGGGTGATCCAGGAGCACTGGAGCGTCCGCCAGACCGAGGACTGGGTCCGCAGCCGCCAGGATGCGGGACCTGTGCGCCGGGCGGCCCGGACCCGGAAGGGAGTGGACGCCGAGACCCTAGCGCTGGAACAGGAGTTCCGCCAGGCCCTGGGGACCAAGGTCATCCTCACCCGCTTCAGGGATGGGGGCCGTCTCACCATCGAGTTCTATACCGACGAAGAGCTTGAGGGTCTCCGGGTCAAACTCGTCGGGAGCTGACCTCGCCGGAGCCCGGAAATGAAAATCGTGAAACACTCCGAATCCGGAGCCAGACCCGGCTTTGTCACCCCGAGTGCGCCCTACCCCTCGTGGTCACAGACGTAAATCGCGGAGCATTCCCAAGTTCGGTGGCCAGAGGGATGGCCGCCGGCCCCGGCCGAACGGACGTTGGTCAGGCGGCCAGGGGATGAAAATCGTGAAACAATCCGGCTGGCTTCGTGCGCTGCCGGGTCACTCCACGATCCAGCGGTCGGCCGTCCGGACGTAATCGTGGATCTCGTCCGGCTTGAAGAACAGGTCGACTTCGACCTCCGCCCGCTGTGGCGAGTCAGACCCGTGGATGAGGTTCATCCCGAGCTCCAAGGCCAGGTCACCCCGGACGGTGCCGGGAGCCGCCTTCAGCGGGTCCGTGGATCC